>CAMFHT010000001.1 GCA_945952245.1 uncultured Rhizobium sp.
GGATCCTGCAGAGCGTGGAGTGCGGGGCGGATGCAGGCAAGTGGCGGCTGGCGCACGTTCTCGATGAAGACTTCCTGCGTGGCGGCGGTGCCGCCCTGCATGCCGTCGAGCACGACGACGTCAGCGCCGGCCTTCACGGCAAGTGCCGTATCGTAATAGGGGCGGGCGCCGCCGACCTTTACATAGATCGGCTTTTCCCAGTCGGTGATTTCGCGGAGCTCCATGATCTTGATCTCGAGATCGTCGGGGCCCGTCCAGTCGGGATGGCGGCAGGCGGAGCGTTGGTCGATGCCCTTGGGCAGCGTGCGCATTTCGGCGACGCGGTCGGAGATCTTCTGGCCGAGCAGCATGCCGCCGCCGCCGGGCTTGGCACCCTGGCCGACGACGAGCTCGATGGCATCCGCCCGGCGCAGATCACGCGGGTTCATGCCGTAGCGCGAGGGCAGGTACTGGTAGACGAGCGTCTTCGAATGGCCGCGTTCCTCCTCCGTCATGCCGCCGTCACCCGTGGTGGTGGAGGTACCGGCCAGCGTCGCGCCGCGGCCGAGCGATTCCTTTGCCGGACCCGAAAGCGAGCCGAAGCTCATGCCGGCAATGGTGATCGGGATCTTGAGCTCGATCGGCTTCTTCGCATACCGCGTGCCGAGCACGACGGAGGTGTCGCAGCGCTCGCGGTAGCCTTCGAGCGGATAGCGGGAAATGGAGGCGCCGAGGAACAGGAGGTCGTCGAAATGCGGGACCTTGCGCTTCGCGCCGCCGCCGCGGATGTCGTAGATGCCGGTGATCGCCGCGCGGCGGATTTCCGACATCGTGTAATCGTCGAAGGTTGCGGATTTGCGCGGGGTGGTCGGCGGGTTCTGATAGGTCATGGTTTCCCCCTCAATAGGCTTCCGCATTGTCGATGTTGAAATTGTAGAGCTTGCGTGCCGAGCCATAGCGCTTGAAGTCGGATGGCTTCACGTCCGTGACGCCCGCCTTGTCGAGCAGATCCTGCAGGATCTCCAGATGCTCGGCGCGCAGTTCCTTCTCGATGCAGTCCGCCCCCAGCGACTTCACCGAACCGCGGACGAAGAGACGGGCCTCGTAGAGCGAATCGCCCAGAGCATCGCCGGCATCGCCGAGCACGACCAGATTGCCGGATTGCGCCATGAAGGCCGACATGTGGCCGATCGAGCCCTTCACGACGATGTTGATGCCCTTCATCGAGATACCGCAGCGCGAGGAGGCATTGCCGTCGATCACGAGCAGGCCGCCGCGTCCGGTCGCTCCCGCATACTGGCTGGCATCGCCCTTGATGTGGATCGTGCCGGCCATCATGTTCTCGCCGACGCCCGGGCCGGCAGAGCCCTCGACCGTAATGGTCGCGCCGGAATTCATGCCGCCGCAGTAATAGCCGACGCTGCCCTTCACCGTCACGGCGACGTCGCCATCGACGCCGACGGCGACCGCATGGCTGCCGCGCGGGTTCAGAACCTCGAAATGGGTCTCGTTGGTGCCAGGCTTCACCTGATGCAGCGCCTGGTTCAGCTCCCGAAGCGTGGTGTGCTGAAGATCGAATGTCGGCATGTCAGTGCTCCCAGAAATAGACGGTCGCCGGCTACGGCCCCCAGACACGGGCGTTCTCGATGCCGGGCAGGTTCACGAGTGCGCGGTATTCGGAGCCGAAGGCCACATACTGGTCGGTCTCGGCCATGACGGCAGGCTTGCAGGCGATCGGATCGCGCACCACGCCGAAGCCGGACTTCGTGCCGACGACGAAGGTAAAGAAGCCGTCGAGGTCGGAAACCGCCCCTTCCAATGCCTGGCCCAGGTTCTTGCCATGGGCCATCTGCGAGGTGAGGTAGGCGGCGGCGACCTCGGAATCGTTTTCCGTCTCGAACCGCATGCCCTCGCGCTTCAGCTCGCGACGCAGGTTGTTGTGGTTCGACAGCGAACCATTGTGCACCAGGCACTGGTCCGGACCGGTGGAGAAGGGATGCGCACCGAGCGTGGTAACGGCACTTTCCGTCGCCATGCGGGTATGGCCGATGCCGTGCGTGCCGGCCATGTGGACGACGTCGAAGCGATTCGCCACGTCCTTCGGCAGGCCCACTTCCTTGTAGATCTCGACGCTGTCACCCGTGCTCATCACGCGGATGTCGGGGCGCTCGGCGGCAAGGGCGGCCCGTACGGCTTCCGCCTTTGCCGCATCCACGCCCAGAACCGCATGCGTTGCCTTGATATGCACCGTCAGGCTGTCGCCGGCCGTGGCCTTCAGCAGGTCCTTCAGGCCCTGGAAATCCTTTTCCGGGTGCGGCGACTGGATGGTTATCTTCGATCGGCCCGTATCGGGAGCGCCATAAATGGCAATGCCCGCGCTATCAGGGCCGCGATCGGTCATGGTCACGAGCATTTCGGAAAGCAGCTCGCCGAGCCGGGGCTCGAGACTCTTGTCCTTCAGAAACAAACCGACAATTCCGCACATGGCGCGTACCTCCGTTTGACACTGAGCAACGATTATCAGGACTGCATGGTTTGTCAACTTTCAAGAAATAAATATTCTTGCAAGGCAAGATTCATCCGCTGGTCCTAGCCACCTCCCGAACGGTTGAAAATCTACTCAACCTTCTGAAAAATAGGCAAAAAATTGAATCACATCAGGTGTTGCCGTTTTTCCGCGCGTCCCTTGGGGAGAAACCGAAGGCCTGTTTGTAGAGTCGCGAGAAATGGCCCGCGCTCGAGAAGCCCGTGGAGAGTGCTATTTCAGAAATCGAGAGCGCGCTCTGCTGCAGAAGCCGCCGCGCATGATCGAGCCTGAGACGCCGGTATTCTCCAGCGAAACTGGTGCCGGCATGGGTCGAGAACAGCCGATCCAGATGACGCGGCGTGATGCCCGCGAATTTCGCCATGGCGGTCCGGGAAAGGGGCGCTTCAAGGGTCGTCTGCATCTTTTCCAGCATGGTGAGCAGCAGCGGGTGATGGATCTGATAGCGTTCGGCAAGCGAGGCCCGCTGGGGTGCCACCGGCGCTCCCACCTCCGTGTGCAGGTACCAGTCGCTGACACGACGGGCGAAATCGGCACCCAGCCGCTCCGAAATCAGCGCATGCATCATGTCGAGCGGCGCGATGCCGCCGCCGCAGGTGATGCGGTTGCCGTCGATCACGAATCGGGCGGGCGTCGGGTCGAGATCCGGAAAGGCTTCCCGGAGCGCAGGCGCGTGCTCCCAATGGATGGTGAACCGTCTGTCCTTGAGCAGCCCTGCCGCCGCCATGAGATAGGGCCCGCCCGAAATACCGCCGATCCGGACGCCTTCCCGGGCAAGGACCCTGAGCGAGGCGAGCACGGAGGGTTCCAGGCCCTGGCGCGGATCGCCGCCTGCACAGACGAAGGCGAGGTTCAGGCTGCCGGCATGTCTCGGCAAGGGTTCTGCAGCCACTTCCGCACCACCCGACGAGCGCGCCGGCTTGCCGTCCAGGCTGAAGAAGCGCAGGCGGTAGAGCGGTTTTCCGGCGATCAGGTTCGCCGCTCTCAGCGGTTCGCTCGCCGACGCGAAGGACATCAGCGCGAACTGCGGCAGGAGGATGAACCCGATTTCCTGAGTCTGACGGTCGGCTTGCAGTATGATGTCCTCATCCTGCCACTTCCCGTCTCTTTCCTGCAAGAAAATCCTTTTTCCTGTCAGCAAATATGGACGCAACAAGAGGATGAACCGCCATGCGATATTCCGCACTCTCCATTCTGTTGAACGGGCTCAAGGGCAACAAGGATTGGACGCCTGCCTGGCGCAGTCCGGCGCCGAAGAAGCACTACGACGTCATCATCGTCGGCGGCGGCGGGCACGGGCTATCCACGGCCTACTACCTCGCCAAGGAGCATGGCATCACGAACGTTGCGGTGCTGGAAAAGGGCTATCTCGGTGCGGGCAACATAGGCCGCAATACGACGATCATTCGCTCCAACTACCTGCTGCCCGGCAACAATCCCTTCTACGAGCTGTCGATGAAGCTGTGGGAAGGGCTGGAGCAGGACTTCAACTTCAACGCCATGGTCTCCCAGCGGGGCGTGCTGAACCTCTTCCACTCCGACGGACAACGGGACGCCTATACCAACCGCGGCAATGCCATGCGCCTGCACGGGGTCGATGCCGAACTGCTCGACCGTGAACAGGTGCGGGCAAAACTTCCCTTCCTCGATTTCGACAATGGCCGCTTCCCGATCCTGGGCGGGCTCTTTCAGCCGCGCGGCGGCACCGTCCGCCACGATGCCGTCGCCTGGGGCTATGCACGCGGGGCGGACAGCCGCGGCGTCGACATCATCCAGCACTGCGAGGTAACCGGCATCCGCCGCGAGAACGGCAAGGTCTTGGGTGTCGAGACCACGCAAGGCTTCATCGGCTGCAACAAGCTGGCGCTCGCCGCTGCCGGCAATTCCTCCACGGTCGCCAGGATGGCGGATCTGACATTGCCGATCGACAGTCACGTGCTGCAGGCCTTCGTATCGGAGGGGTTGAAGCCCTTCGTCGATTGCGTCGTCACCTTCGGCGTCGGTCATTTCTATGTCTCGCAGTCGGACAAGGGCGGCCTCGTCTTCGGCGGCGATATCGACGGCTACAATTCCTATGCCCAGCGCGGCAATCTCGCCTGCGTGGAGCATGTCATCGAGGCCGGAGTCTCGATGATCCCGGCACTCTCCCGCGTCCGGGTTCTTCGCTCCTGGGGCGGCATCATGGATATGTCGATGGACGGCTCGCCGATCATCGACCGCACGCATATCGACAATCTCTATCTCAACGCCGGCTGGTGCTATGGCGGCTTCAAGGCCACACCCGCCTCGGGCTTCTGCTATGCCCACCTGATCGCGAAGAACGAACCGCACAAGGTCGCCGCTGCCTATCGGCTCGACCGGTTCGAGCGTGGCTACATGATCGATGAGAAGGGCGTTGGCGCCCAGGCAAACCTGCACTGAGAGGACGAGGGGAACCAAGATGGCTAGCCTGATCACCTGCCCTCACTGCGGGCAGAGACCGAAAGAAGAATACACCATCAAGGGCGATGCGGGCCCGAAGCGCCCGGCGCCAGGCGCGCCGGAGCGCGAATGGTTCGACTATGTCTATCAGCGAGACAATCCGCGGGGCACGCTCCAGGAGTTCTGGCATCATTCCGGGGGCTGCCGGCGCTGGCTGGTGGTGACGCGCGACACGGTCACGCATGAGGTATTCAGCGTTTCCGATGCATCGGAAAGGGCCGCATCATGAGCTCCTATCGCCTTTCCCGCGGCGGCGCGATCGATCGTTCGCAAAGCCTTTCCTTCACCTTCGACGGCAGGGCGCTCACGGGCCATCCCGGCGATACCCTGGCCTCGGCCCTGCTCGCCAACGGCATCGGTCTCATGGGCCGCTCGTTCAAGTATCACCGTCCGCGCGGCGTGCTCACGGCGGGTGCCGCCGAGCCGAATGCGCTGGTCACCATCGGCCGTGGCGGACGAACGGAGCCGAACACGCGCGCCACCATGGCCGAGCTTTATGCCGGCATGGAAGCCGTAAGCCAGAACCGCTGGCCGTCGCTGGACTGGGATATCGGTTCGCTCAACAGCCTGCTCTCGCCCTTCCTCGGCGCCGGCTTCTACTACAAGACCTTCATGTGGCCGGGTGCGCTCTGGGAAAAACTCTACGAGCCCTTCATCCGCCGCGCTGCCGGCCTTGGCAAGGCGAGCTACGAGGCCGATCCGGACAGCTACGAAAAGGCCTGGGCACACTGCGACGTGCTGGTGATTGGCTCTGGCGCTGCCGGTCTTTCTGCGGCGCTCACGGCGGCGCGCGCCGGGGCAGAGGTCATCATTGCCGACGAGAAGGCGGCTGCGGGTGGGTCGCTGCTCAGCGAAACATCGCTGATCGGCGGCAAGCCGGCACACGAGGCAGCGCAGAACGCTCTTGCCGAACTTGCTGCCATGCCGAATGTCCGCATCCTCACCCGCACCACCGTCTTCGGCTGGTTCGACAGCCAGGTCTTCGGCGCTGTCGAACGCGTGCAGAAGCACGTGGCGCTTCCCGATCCCAATCGTCCGGTCGAGCGGCTCTGGCGCATCGTCGCTAAACAGGCGGTGCTGGCCTCCGGCGCCGAAGAGCGACCGATCGTCTTCGGCGGCAATGATCGTCCGGGCGTGATGATGGCGGGTGCCGTCAGAACCTATGCCAATCAGTATGGCGTCACTGCCGGCAGGCGTGTAGCGCTCTTCACCACCAATGACAGTGCCTATGCCGTCGCCGCGGATCTCGAAAAATCCGGCGTCGAGGTCGCGGCGATCATCGACAACAGAGGCGCCGTGCCGACAAGCTGGACCGGCAAGGCCCGTGTCATCCCCGGCGGCGCGGTCACGGCAACCGCAGGCGGCAAGGCACTCGAAGGCATCACCATTGCCTCCGGTGCCGGGATCGAGACGCTCGAGGTCGATGCACTCGGCATGTCCGGCGGCTGGAGCCCCGTCATTCACCTCGCCTGCCATCGCGGCGGCAAGCCGGTCTGGGATGCCGCCAAATCGGCATTCCTCGCACCTGCGGTTAAGGGCCTGATCGTCGCGGGCGGCGCGAAGGGCGATCTGACACTGTCGGAGGCCATGCTGTCCGGCGCTGCGGCAGGGGCCTCTGCCGCAGAAGCCCTCGGGCTGAAAGCCGAACCGGCAACGCTCGGAGCGGTCGAAGGCGATCTGTCGATCGCCACGCCGACGCCGCTCTGGTCGGTCAAGGGGTTCAAGGGCAAGGCTTTCGTCGATTACCAGAACGACGTGCATCACAAGGACCTCACCCAGTCGGTGCGCGAGGGCTATGGCGATGTGGAACTCGCCAAGCGCTACACCACGAACGGCATGGCAACGGACCAGGGCAAGCTCTCGAACGTGAATGCGATCGGCATCCTCGCGGAGGCTCGTGGCGTCACGCCGGCCGAAGTGGGCACCACCACGTTCAGGCCGTTTTATACGCCGGTTTCCTTCGGGGCTCTTGCCGGCACAGGCCGTGGCAAGCATTTCCAGCCTGTCCGCCAGTCGCCCCTGCATGGCTGGGCGAAGAAGAACGGCGCGGTCTTCGTGGAAACGGGGCTCTGGTACCGCTCGTCCTGGTTCCCGCGCAATGGCGAAACCTCCTGGCGCGAGAGCGTCGATCGGGAGGTGCTGAATACCCGCGTAAACGCCGGCCTCTGCGACGTCTCCACGCTCGGCAAGATCGAGATCTACGGTGCCGATGCCGCCGAATTCCTGAACCGCGTCTACGTCAATGCGTTTGCGAAGCTTCCGGTTGGCAAGGCCCGCTACGGGCTCATGCTGCGCGAAGACGGCATGATCTATGACGACGGCACGACGAGCCGGCTCGGCGAGAACCATTACTTCATGACGACGACGACGGCGCTTGCCGCCGGCGTCATGACGCACCTCGAATTCTGCGCGCAGGCGCTCTGGCCGGAACTCGACGTCCGGCTCGCCTCGGCAACCGACCAATGGGCGCAGATGGCGATTGCCGGCCCGAAGTCGCGCCAGATCCTCCAGAGGATCGTCGACGAGGACCTGTCGGACGCGAACTTCCCCTTCCTCGGTGCAAAGACGGTCTCGCTCTTCGGCGGCAGGCTCGAAGGGCGGCTGTTTCGGATTTCGTTTTCGGGCGAGCTCGCTTACGAGCTAGCCGTCCCCGCAGGCTACGGCGAGGCGGTTGCCGATGCGCTGATGGAGGCCGGAAAGGCGGATGGCATCCAGCCCTATGGCGTCGAGGCGCTCGGCGTCATGCGCATCGAGAAGGGGCACATCACTCACAACGAAATCAATGGACGTGTCACGCCCGGCGATCTCGGTTTCGCCAAGATGGTGAGCAGCACCAAGCCGGATTTCATCGGCAAGGGCATGCTTTTCCGGGAGGGCCTGCAGGATCCGAAGCGACCGCGCCTCGTCGGCGTGAAGCCGCTCGATCCGGCTGCGGGGTTCAAGACGGGCTCGCACATCCTGAAGAAGGGCGTCCAGCCATCGCTCGAGGCAAGCGCCGGTTATGTCACGTCGTCTGCCTATTCGCCCGTGCTCGGCCACACGATCGGCCTCGCGCTGGTGGTGGACGGACCCGAGCGGCATGGCGAGGAGGTCCAGATCTACAATGCACTCCGCGGTGAATTCACCGCCGGCCTGCTTTGTGATCCGGTATTCGTCGATCCCAGGAACGAGAAGCTTCATGTCTGAGGTGAGCCAGATGGACGTTGCAATCCTTTCCCGCCCGGCATTGGCCGGCGTCAAGACGGGCCGCCTAGGAGCGTCCGGTGCCGCCGGCATTCGGCTCGAGGCGCTGCCCGAGGGTTTCCTGCTGCATCTTCTGGCCAAGCCCGGCGACGGCGCTGCTGCGGGGAAAGCCGAAGCACTGGCATCCCGCCTCGGCACCGTGCTGAGGAAGACTGCGCCGGGTCAGTGGTATGTCGCCGGTGGCAGGGAGATGCCCGCCGCCGAGGTCCGGACGATCGAAGCGGAATTGCTTCCGGCGATTGCCATTTCCGACCAGTCCCATGGCCGTGTCCGCATCGGCGCTTCCGGTCCCGCTGTGGAATCCATGCTGGCGAAGCTGATGGCGGCGGATCTTTCGCTGAAGGCCTTCCCGGAGGGTCACGGCACCACGCTTTTCGCCGGCCATGTCGCTGCCCATGCGCAACGCTTTTCCGCTGATCGGTTCGAGATCACCATCCTGAGAGGATTCGCTGCCGATCTCTGGGGGAGCCTCATCGAGGCATCTCTTGAGTTCGGTGTGGAGGCAACCGGGCCCGCCTGAAAGTCAGGCCGCACTCTTCCGGATCGTAATCGCCCGCGCGGTTTCCTCGGACTGGTTGGCGAGGGCCCGCATTTCCTGGGCAAGCACCGCGAAGCCTGAACCTGCCTGGCCGGCGCGGGCCGCCTCGATGCCGGCATTGACGGCAAGCAGCTTCAGATAGCGGAGCGCATGCAGGATTTCCGCAGTCTTCGAGGCGGCATTGGCCATCTCGGCCGTACGTTCGTCAATGCGGCTGTACAGGCTCTGGATGTTCATGATGCTGCCCTCGAGATAGAGGAGCTCGCCCTTCTCGTCCCAGACACCGCCGCCGGTTTCGGTCACCCAGATCAGATCACCGTTCGCGTGGCGGATGCGGTATTCCAGCGTCCAGTTCGTTTTCGTCTCCAGGCCCTTGCCAACGGCGACGTCCATCGCAGCCAGATCTTCCTCGTGCATCAGCGAAGAGAAGGTCCTGATGCGGTTCCCGATCAGTTCGTCTGCGGGATATCCGAAGATCCGGTGGATCCCGTCGGTCAGCTCCAGCATGGTGTAGTTCTCATCGGCCCGGCAGCGGTAGAGGAAGCCGTTCATGCGGCCAAGCACACTGGCGAGAAAGTCCATGATACACCATTGATCAGGGTTAACGGGCGATTGAATGATGATTCAAAAACTTAAACAAACCGTTATCTGCTGTCAGCCATCAAGTAGATTGCAGGACAAGCCAATATTTATCGATTCCGCGGTGTAAGCGCTTTGGAATATAAAGGTCGTTTTACATAGAATAATTTATCAATCAGGTGTCTTACAAGGCGAAAGAAATCTGAGTATTGGGATCGGCATTCATCAATCGCCGCCTGTGGATGAAGGCAGCCGCGATCACGAGCACCTGCATTGCGCACTCATCAAGCGCTGTTCCATGAATATCTTGCTCGCGAGAAATTCATGATGCCGAACAGGCCCATAGGGTAAAAACATTCTTAAATCACTATCGAACTGGTAGAGATACTTGACTCCGTTCATCATTGTGTCATGTTTATGGCACGGGCCGTTTGAGGCAGCCCGCGCACGGGGAGGTGTAAATGTTCTATTTCGGTGGAATGACATTGGGTTACCTCACCCCGCCGGTCCAGATGGCCGGTGTCAAGAACGGCGAAATTGTGGCGTCGGATCGTCGCGACGATGATGGCCAGCAGAGTACAGATCGGCTTCCTGACGTCAGAAGCCTTCTCGCGCGGGCTAACTGGTTTGGCCTCTACTGGTGATCCATGACGAAGCTTTCCCGGGGCGCCTGTTCCGGGCCGGCAGAGACTTCCAGCCCGCCCGAGCAAGGCTTGACAGCGGGGCAAATGGTGGAGACGACATGTCCAACATTGATTTTTCCGTGAAATCGCCGGCCTTTACATCGGGCCGTACACACGCCGGCAGCGGCGCACGCACAGCACGGCAGAAGGTGCAGATGGTCCTCAACACGGCGCTGATCGCAGCCGCCTTCCTGTTCGTGACCGCCGCAGTCCTCGGTATTTTCCCCTGATCAGGTTGCACGCAACCTAAAAAGGCGCCGGTCGCGAGACCGGCGCCTTTTGCATTTGGAATACCCGCTATCAGCTCCGGGCGAGATAGCGTTCCGCAAGCTCCACCCAGAAGGCCGCGCCGATTGGCAGCAGATCGTCGTTGAAATCGTATTTCGGGTGGTGCAGCTGCGGGTCGTCAGGGCTCTTCTGGCCACCGAGGAAGAAATAGGTGCCCGGCCGCTCCTTCAGCATATAGGCGAAGTCCTCGCTGCCCATGGTGGGTCGCGCCATGTCGCGCACCTTGTCCTCGCCGGCGAATTCCTGCGCCAGCGCGCGGGCGAAATCCGTCTCCGCCTTGTGGTTGATCGTGGCGTCATAGCTGCGCTCGTAATCCACCGTCGCCGTCATGCCGAAGCTTTTTGCCTGGGACGTGGCGATCTCGGTGATGCGTTGCTCCAGATAATCTCGCACCTTCGGATCGAAGGAGCGGATGCCGACGACGATCTCCGCCCGTTCCGGAATGATGTTGCTGGCCGAACCCGCATGGAACGCGCCGATCGTGACCACGGCGGGGTCCATGGGGTGGATGTTGCGGGAGACGATCGTCTGCAGCGCCATCACGATGGACGCTCCGGCGACGATCGGATCTGCGGTATCCTGCGGCTCCGCGCCATGCCCACCCTTGCCGTTGAGCGTGATGCGGCACTCGTCCACCGCCGCCATGATCGGCCCTTCGCGGAAGGCGAAATGGCCGAACGGCAGGCCGGGATCATTGTGAAGTGCGAAGACCGCATCGCAGGGAAAACGGTCGAAGAGGCCTTCCTCGACCATGATCTTGGCGCCGCCGAAGTTTTCCTCCGCCGGCTGGAAAATCAGGTGCACCGTGCCGTCGAATTCCCGGCGCTCGGCAAGCAGCTTGGCGGCGCCGAGAAGCATGGTCGTGTGGCCGTCGTGCCCGCAGGCATGCATCATGCCGGGGATCTTCGAGGCATGCTCCGCGCCCGTTTCCTCCACGATCGGGAGCGCGTCGATATCGGCGCGGATGCCGATCGAGCGGCTTGAGCTGCCGTTCCGCAGCGTTGCGACGAGGCCCGTCTTCGCGAGCCCACGCGTCACCTCATAGCCCATGGCGGTGAGCTTTTCGGCGATGTAATCCGAGGTCCTGAATTCGGAGAGGCCGATTTCCGGATACTGGTGGAGGTGATGCCGGATCTCGACGAGCTCGGGCATGGCATTGGAGAAGGATTGTTTCATATCAGGCACCACGGGATGGGATGCGGTTTTCGAGGGTACGGAAACCGAGGATGAGAAGGCCGGTGAGGCAGAGGTAGATCAGAGCCAGCAAAAGCAAAGGCTCATAGGTGAGATAGGTATCCTGACGGACACGGCTGATGACGCCGAAGACATCGACGACGGTGATGGTTGCGATGAGCGGCGTGGACTTGAGCTGCAGCACGGTTTCTCCGTTCAGCGTCGGCAGCGCGCGGTGTACGGCGCGCGGCAGCCATATCCGCCAGAACATCTTGAATCGGCTCATGCCGAAAGCCTGTGCCGCCTCCAGTTCCCCGCGGGGGACGCCGGCAAAGGCGCCGCGCATGACCTCGCCTTCATAGGCCGCGAAGGATATCGTCAGCGCCGCGAAGCCGTAGGGCCATGCCTGCCGCAGATAGGGCCAGAGAAAGGATTGGCGGATTTCGGGATATTGCGCGAACAGCGAACCGAGGCCGTAATACAGCAGCCAGAGCTGCAGCAGCAGCGGCGTACCGCGGATCACGGTACAGAAGACGAGCGACAGCCAGGCGAGCGGTTTTGGTCCCGTAACCTGAACAAGCCCGATCGGCACCGCGAAGAAGAAGCCGACGATGGTCGTGGCAAACAGCATGAGAAGCGTTTCGCCGATGCCCGAGACGAGCTTGCCGCTGTATTGCGGTATCCAGTCCCATCGCATGAACCACGCGATGCAGAAAATCATGACAGCGAAGATCGCCATCAACACCAGCCGGTGTGGCTCGAACAGGCTACGCGCCTTCGGTGGTACATAGGCGGGAATGGCTGCGGGTTCGCTCATGTCAGGCGGTCCTCACGAGCCCTCGGCGGGCGCGTTTTTCGATCAGGCGGATGACGACGTTCGAGACCAGCGTCAGCGCCAGATAGAGTGCACCGGCGGCGAGGAAAAAGAGCATGTAGGCCTTGGTCGAGCCTGCGGCCTGCCGGGTCACGAGCGTCAACTCGCTGAGGCCGATGACGGCGAGCAGTGCCGTATCCTTCGTTGCGATCATCCAGAGATTGGCGAGGCCCGGAATGGCGTGCGGCAGCATGGCCGGAAGCGTCACGCGGCGGAGCACCATCAGCGGTGACATGCCATAGGCGCGCGCTGCCTCGATCTGGCCGACGGGGACGGCCTTGATGGCCCCACGCAGCACCTCAGTCGAGTAGGCGCCCTGCACCGCTCCGATCACGAAAATGCCGGCCATCAGAGCATTGATGTCGACGGCGCCATAACCCATGAGCGCGAGCAGCTGGCTGAGTGCATCCGTGCCCGCATAATAGAGCAGCAGCATCAGCACCAGATCGGGAACGGCGCGGATGAGGGTGGTGTAGATCTCCATGAGATCGCGGATCAGCGGCCCGCCATAGAGCTTGCCGCAGGCGCCGCCAATGCCGATGGCGAGGCCGAGGAAATAGCCCCCGAAGGCGAGCTTCAGCGACATGTAGAAGCCGCCGAGCATGACGCCGCCCCAGCCCGGGGCATCATAGGCAAGAAGGTCGAAAACCGATTGGGAGGCTGCGGCCATGGCGCGATCCATTCAACGGGCGGAAGGGATGCCGAGCCTGCCTGAGCGGCGCGGCATCCCCTTGAGCCATTACTTGCCGTAGATGTCGAAGTCGAAATACTTCTTCGAGAAGGTGTCGTACGTGCCGTTGGCGCGGATCGCCTTGATCGCGGCGTTGATCTTGTCCTTCAGCTCGGTTTCGCCCTTGCGCAGGCCGACGCCGACGCCGAGGCCGAGAATCGAAGGATCGTCCTTGACCACACCCTTGACGTCGCAGCAGGCGCCCTGTTCGGACTTCAGGAAGGCGTCGAGGGCGACGGAGTCCGCCTGAACGGCATCGAGACGACCGGCGGCCAGATCGTTGTTTGCCTCGTCCTGCGTCTGGTATTCCTTGATTTCGGATGCGGTCGGGCCGAAGTACTTCGTTGCATAGGCCTGGTGGATGGTCGAGACCTGAACGCCGATCACCTTGCCCTTGAGGCCTTCCGGCGTCGCGTCGAACTTCTGGTCCTTGGGGCCGATCACAACGGTGGGAGTGTTGTAGTACTTGTCGGAGAAGTCGATCGTCTTCAGGCGCTCCTCGGTGATGGACATGGAGCCGATGATCATGTCGATCTTCTTCGAGGTCAGCGCCGGAATGATGCCGTCCCAGGCGACCGGCGTGATCACGCAGTCGAGCTTGGCTTCGGCGCAGATGGCCTTCTGGAAGTCAACTTCCCAGCCCACCCAGTTGCCGCTCGCATCCGGCGAGGTGAAGGGCGGGTAGGGTTCGGCGGCGAAGCCAACCTTGACCTGATCGGCCTGGGCTGCACCCGTCAGGGCGCCGAGCGTCACGGTCGCTGCTGCAATGGCGATGGCAAATGCTTTTTTCATGATGTTCCCTTTTCCTGTCTTATTGTCGTTATCGATCGCTTCTTGCGATTTCAGTGGATCGAGCTGATGAACTTTTTCAGCCTTTCCGATTTCGGCGCGCCGAAAACCTGCTCCGGCGGGCCCTGTTCCTCGATCAGCCCGTTATGCAGGAAGACGACGTGGTTGGAGACTTCCCGGGCGAATTTCATCTCATGGGTAACGAGGAGCATCGTCCGCTTTTCGCGTGCGAGATCGCCGATGACCGACAGCACCTCGCCGACGAGTTCGGGATCGAGCGCCGAGGTCGGCTCGTCGAACAGCATGGCGAGCGGCTGCACCGCGAGCGCGCGGGCAATCGCCGCGCGCTGCTGCTGGCCACCGGAGAGGAAGGATGGGTAGACATCGCGCTTTTCGAACAGACCGACCCTTTTCAGGATGGTTTCCGCCGTTGCGATCGCTTGGTCGCGTGGCACGCCGAGCACGTGGATCGGCACTTCGATCACGTTGCCGAGCACCGTCATGTGCTGCCAAAGATTGAAGCTCTGGAAGACCATGGCAAGGCGCGAGCGAATGCGCTCCACCTGCTTGCGGTTCGCCGGCATCAGGCCTCCCTGGCCGTCTGTCTTCATGTCGATGGTTTCGCCGTGAACGGCGACGCTGCCGGCAGTCGGCAGCTCCAGGAGATTGATGCAGCGCAGAAAGGTCGATTTCCCCGAACCGGAACCGCCGATGATGGCGATCACGTCGCCCTGCTTCGCTGTCAGTGAAATACCCTTCAAGACTTCGAGCGGTCCGAACCGCTTGTGTAGATCCGTGACCCGGATCGCCTCCTGTGGGTCCGTCATGCAAATCCTTCCCATGCCGGCTTCTGCCGGCTCTTCTTATCGTTCAGTGTTCCCCAGCACTTGTTTATGCCCCTCGGATGCTGACCCCGGAAGCGTTGGTTGAGGGGAGTTTTGCACTTGTGCAGGAATTATTCAAGCGTATAATAGCGCGATCATCTCATCGGACAAAATCGCAGCGGGAGTTTTCAATGAAGCGTTTCGGATCGCAGGACATGTCCTTGCCTCTCCGCCGGGTCCTCATGCGCCGGCCGGGACCGAGCCTGATCGCTGCCGATCGCGCCAAATGGCATTACGGCCCGAGCTTCGACGGCGCGAAGGCCGTCAGCCAGTACGGCGCCTTCGCTTCGCTCGTTGAAAAGTCCGGTGCCGAGATCCTCTGGATCGAGGACGACGGCGATGGCATGGCGGATGCCATGTTCACCCACGACCCTTCGCTGATGACGGATGAGGGCGCGCTTATCCTCAACATGGGCAAGGCACTGCGCAAGGGCGAACCCGGCCTTCATGAAGAGGCCTATCGCAAGGCCGGCATCCCGATCCTCGGGCGCGTCGAGGCGCCGGGGACCGTCGAAGGCGGGGACTGCATCTGGGTGGACGCGAAGACGCTTGCCATTGGACGCGGCGTCCGCTCCAACCAGGCGGGCATCGACCAGGTGGCGGCGATCCTGAAGCCACTCGGAGTCACGGTGCTCACCTATGATCTCCCGCTTTGGGCCGGCGAAGAGGCCTGCCTCCACCTGATGTCGGTCATGAGCCCGCTCGCGCCCGATCTGGCGCTCGTGCATGCGCCGCTGATGCCGGCCGCCTTCTACATGATGCTCAGGGACCGTGGCATCAAGCTCATTCACGCGCCCGAAGACGAGTTCGCGGCAAGCTTCGGCCTCAACCTCAACGTCCTGCCCGTCAGACCCGGCAAGGTCATCGCCGTCGCCGGTTTCCCGGGCACGAAGGCGGTCATGGAGGCAGCGGGCTGCGAGGTCGAAACCTTTGAGGCGGACCCCCTCTGCATCGCCTGCGAAGGCGGGCCCACCTGCCTCACCCGTCCGGTCTGGCGCGGATGAACCGACGGACCTTCCACCGCGCCGGAGAGGCGGAGCGCCGCCGCGACCTGATCGCGGCGACCCTCGACGTCATTGCCGAGCAGGGGCTGAGGGCCGCGACCGTGCGGCAGATCTCGGCCCGTGCCGGCGTGACCGGTGGATTGATCCGGCATTATTTCAGCAGCAAGGATCAGATGGTCCAGGCAGCCTATCGCGAGCTGATGCAGGGCATGATCCGCTCCGTGGAGGCGGCGGCGGAGAACGGGGCGACGACGAAGGAGCGGCTGCGCAACTTCATCACCGGCAACCTGTCGAAGGACGTAACCGATGCCCGCACCATTTCGCTCTGGGCAGCCTTCATCGGGCATGTGAACCTCGATCCTGTCTTTGCGGAGATTCACCGCGAATACTACCTGGCCTTTCTCGAGAAACTCGAGGCGATGCTGGCATCCTATCTCGCAAGCATTGGCCGCAAGACCGACGGTCAGGCGCTGCGCGGCAAGGCGATTGCGATCAACGGCCTGATCGACGGCCTCTGGCTCGAAAATTCGGTAGCCGGCGATCTCTTCACCGGCCTCGACCCGGACAAGCTTGCACTGCGTTCGGTGGAAGACCTTCTGGGTCTCGATGCGAACAGCCTGGATTGACCGATGCCTTTCCCGCTGCCAAACGCTGCGGGCCAAGCCACTGCTTTGTTATAAAAGGATAAAATCATGCGTTACGCCTCCATCACCGAAAGACTGTCCACGCTCGGTTCCGGCAAGTGGGCCGTGCATGCGGAGGCGCGCAACATGGCGTCCAAGGGCGAGAAGATCATCGAGCTCACCATTGGCGAGCCTGATCTTCCGCCCGATCAGGCGCTGCTCGCCGAATGCGCCCGCGCCATGCATGCCGGCCGGACCCGCTATTCCAACGGACGCGGCGAGCCGGCCGTGCTGAAGGCGCTGACGGAGAAATACCGCAAGCGCCGCGCCGACGTGACGGAAAGGAACATCCTCTGTTTCCCGGGCACCCAGACGGCCCTCTTCGCCGTCATGATGGGCATCGCCGAGCATGGCGACGTCGTCCTTGTCGGCGATCCGCTCTATGCGACCTATGAAGGTGTCGTTGCCTCGACCGGTGCCACGCTCAAGCCCGTGCCGCTCGATCCGGAAAACCGCTTCCACATGCGGGCGGAGGATCTCGAAAAGGCGATCACGCCGGAGTGCCGGGTCCTCCTTCTCAACACGCCGCACAATCCGACCGGCGCCGTGCTGACGGCGGAGGAGATCGCCGCGATCGGCGAGGTTTGCCGCCGTCATGACCTCTGGATCGTCTGCGACGAGGTCTATGAAGAACTGATCTTCGGTACCGGTTTCGCGTCGCCCTTCGACAATCCCGATCTGGCGGACCGTACGATCGTGGTCTCCTCGATCTCCAAGTCCCATGCCGCGCCGGGCTTCCGCAGCGGCTGGGCGGCGGGGCCGGAGGAGTTCTGCGCCCGCGTGCTGCCGGTCTCCGAGACCATGCTCTTCGGCGTCCAGCCCTTCATCTCCGACATGACGGCGATGGCCGTCTCGCAGCGTTTCGACACGGCAGAGATCATGCGGAAGAACTATCTCCGACGCGCGAAAATCGTCGAAAAGGCGCTGTCTGGCGAGCCGCTCCTGAAGGTCATGATGCCGGAAGGCGGCATGTTCATCCTCGTCGACGTCGGCGCGACCGGGCTCGACGGCGAGGCCTTCGCCTGGGAGCTTCTAAGGACGCAGAAGGTGGCGGTCATGCCCGGCTCGTCCTTCGGCGAGGAGGCGCGCAATTTCATCCGTATCTCGCTCACCGTTCCCGACGACATGCTTGAGATCGCCATGACCCGCGTGGCGGAACAGGCGAGACTGCTGGCACGGGAGGCGAAGCGCGCATGACCATGGAGACGAAGACTGTCGGCGAAGTGCTGATCGATATCCTGGAGGCGAACGGCGTAGACACCGTCTTCGGCATTCCGGGCGTTCACACGGTGGAGCTGTATCGCGGGCTTGCCGGTTCGAAGATAAGGCACGTCACGCCACGGCATGAGCAGGGTGCGGCCTTCATGGCGGATGGCTATGCACGCGTCTCAGGCAAGCCTGGCGTATGCCTGCTGATCACCGGCCCGGGCCTCACCAATGCGATTACCGCCATGGCGCAGGCCGGGCAGGATTCGGTGCCGATGCTGGTCATCTCCGGCGTCAACCGGCGCGATTCGCTCGGACACGGACGCGGCAAGCTGCACGAGCTTCCAGACCAGCGGGCGATGATGGCGAGCTTCTGCCTGATGACCCATACCCTGCTCGAACCCTCCGATCTCGCCGACGTCATGGCGCGGGCCTTCACCCTTCTCCGCTCCGGTCGTCCCGGCCCCGTTCATATCGAGATCCCGACGGACGTGATGTCGGCGCCGATCCCGGTTCCTGTCCTGAGGCCCGCGCCGGCGCTCCGGCCCCGGGGCGACATCGCCTCGCTTAAGGAAGCGGCTCGGCTTTGCGAGGCAGCGAAGTCTCCGGTTATCCTCGCCGGCGGCGGTGCGGCCCGCGATCATCTGGCGATCCACAAGCTTGCCGAACAGCTCGATGCACCCGTCATCACCACGGCCAATGCCCGCGGCCTCATGCCGGACCATCCGCTTGCCGTTCCCGCCAGCGCCAGCCTCCAATCCGTCCGCAAGGCTATTGCCGAGGCCGACCTTGTCATCGCGCTCGGCACCCAGTTCGGCCCGACGGATTACGATGTCTATGTCGACGGCAAATTCCCCGAGCTCAGCAACGTCATCCACGTAGACGTGGACGCGGCTCAGCTTGGACGCAATCCGCAGACGCATCTGCCCATCCTCTCAACGGTCGAGAACATGCTGGGCGATCTGCTCGTGCTGCTCGACGGTTATCAGGCAACCGCACATGGCGCTTCGCGCGCCGAGGCGCTGAGGGATGCCGCGAGGGCCGAGCTTTCGGCCAAGATGCAGAACGAGGTCTCGATCCTCGAGACGATCAGGGACACGCTGCCCGGCGTCATCATCGTCGGGGATTCGACGCAGGCCGTCTATGCCGGCAACCTCTATTTTGATGCCGGTCGGCCCTTCGGCTGGTTCAATGCGGCCACCGGCTTTGGCGCCCTCGGTTACGGTCCGCCTGCCGCCATCGGCGCTGCGCTCGCGGAGCCGGAAACGCCGGTCGTGTGCCTCACCGGCGATGGCGGGCTGCAGTTCACCCTGGCGGAGATCGGTTCGGCACGGGACGTGAAGGCCAAGGTCATCTACCTCGTCTGGAACAATGATGGTTACCAGGAGATCGAGACCTATATGATCGAGAACGGGATTACCCCTGAAGGGGTGAAACCCTCGGCGCCCGATTTCGTCAGGATCGGCGAGGCCTACGGCCTGCCGTCCGCGCGGCTCGATGACATCTCGGAGCTGCCCGACGCGCTCAAGGTGGCGGCACGCCATGACGGGCCGACGCTCATCGAACTGCACGAGGGAAAGACGCGGGGTGTCCGCGTCTGATCAGGCTCGGCGTGCCGCCTCGATCCGGCTCACCCAGTTCTCACCCACATGCCAGCGGCGCATGACGTCCAGCGGATCCTCGTGATCGAGGCGGGCGCAGATGCGGTAGATCTCCAGCGTCTCCGCATCCATCTCGCCCTTCTGGAAGAAATGCATGGCCGCGGCGTAGCGGGCGCGCCCTGCCCATTCCGTTCCGGGCGGCGCGAGAAGCACCTGCCAGTGCGGCCGATCCTCTTCCGTCAGCGTGTCGCTCATGCCGCCTCCGTTCTCAAAAATCCGCAGGTGGCGTTGTCGTGCGCCGGTCGAGCTTCAGGAAGGGCCGCGGCACGATCTTCACCCGCTTCATCAGCTTGTGATAGCGCCCTTCGCACAGCGCGTAGATTTCAGCCCAGAGATCCTCGGTCACGGTCGTCCCGAAGGGACGATCCAGCGAGGCGAGCGCGATGTTGCGCTTCGCCGTCGGCGACCAGATGCCGGCTGTGACGATGCCCGCTTCCCGCTTCTGCCGGTGGTAGATGATCGCACCCTCCGCCGGCACGTTGCCCTCGATCTCGAGACCGACGAGGACATGTTTCGCCGTGCCTTTCGCCTGCGCGGACAGGATTGCCCGCTTGCCGTTGAAATTCGGCTTGTCCGGGTCCACCAGCCAGTCGAGCCCGATCTCGTCCGGCAGACGGGCACGATCGGGGCGGAGCACATGGCTCGCCGTCATGAAGTCCGCATTGGGCACGATGAAGGCGGCCTCGATGCGGCATTGGTTCAGTGCCTGATAGCCGACGGCGCGAATGCCGTGCAGAGCACCAGCCTCGAAGAGTTGGTCCCAGAGCGGCAGCGCGAGGCCGTTCTCCACCCAGAGCTCGTAGCCGAGATCACCGGTAAACCCGGTGCGCGAGACGGTCACCGTGCCTTCGCCGAGCGAATAGCGGGCAATCTGGAACGGCTTCAGCTGCTCCACGCCGATAAAGCCCATGTTCTTGAGGATGCGGCAGCTGGTCGGCCCCTGAAGCGCAAGGCCGGCGACATGATGCGTTTCTTCCTCGATTGCGACTTCGAATCCAAAAGCCGCGTCCGTCAACCAGTCATACTGCTTGTCCTGGCAGCACAGGCGAAAATCGTCTGCGCCCAGCCGGAACAGGGTGCCGTCGTCGATGACATGGCCGAAGTCGTTGCACCAGCAGGTGTAATGTACGCGGTCCACGGCCAGTTTCCGCACGTCGCGCACGGTCAGATAGTTGAGGAACCGCTCGGCATCCGCGCCGGTGATACGGTACTTGTTCATCGGCGTGACGTCGAACACGCCTGCTGCATTCCGGAGCGCCGTATACTCGGCCTCCACGTCACCGAGCGAATGGGCAGCCTTGTAACCGGCCCAGACATACCAGTCCGGATAGCGGCTGAGGGCATCGAAGCGAGGCTCGAAGGGCGTCTCGGCAATGGGTTGGTCGATGTGTGTCTGCAGGGCCTTGAGGACCGAGGCGTTCATGGTCATCGGCGGTCTCCGGAGAGAATGTGGCGGGCGGCGAGCAGACCCGGCAGTCCCGAAAGGCCGCCACCCGGATGGGCACCGGCGCTGGCGAGATAGAGCCCGCCGATGGGTGTCGAATAGCCCGAGGCGAGATCCGTTGGCCGGTTCACCAGCAACTGGTCCACCTGCAGCTCGCCGTGATGCCAATGGCCACCGGGCATGTTGTAACGAGCCTCGATATCCCGAGGCGTCTGCAGGTCCTTGCCAACGACAAGAGCGCCAATGCCCGGGGCATGGCGCTCCAGCACCGCCATGACAGCCTGTTCGAAGAGTGGTTTCCCGGTCTCCCAGCCCATTTTCAGACGGTAGGGCGCATACTGGATGAGTGCCGACAAAACGGCGCCCCCCGCGGGTGCAAGGGAGGGATCGGCAAGGCTCGGCAGCGTGATCTCCATCACCGGATCGGGTGAGAACTCGCCATATTTCGCGGGGTTGAACGCCTCGTCCACATGCCGGGCGGAACGGGCGATCACGATGCGGCCACGGTGATCCCGCTCGGACACGCCCGTGAAGCGTGGGAGGGCGGAGAGCGCGAGGTCAAGCTTGGCGACATTGCCCTCGGAGCGGACATTGCGGATCTGCTTCTTGAAGACGGTGTCGATGTCGGCGGGGTCGGCAAGGTCGAGAAAGACCGATTTCGGATGGATCGCCGCGACGACGAGATCACCGGCAATGGTTTCGCCATTTAGCAGTTCGATCCCCGCAATCTTGCCATTTGCCGTCAGCAGTCGGCGAACGGACGCATTCGTCCGGATGGTTACACCGGCCCTCTTCGCAGAGTCGGCAAAGGCTGCGCCGAGCGCCCCCATGCCCCCCTTTGGGATGAACTGCCCGCCGGCGAGGCCGCCGGCTTCCCCTGTCAGTCGGTAGTAGAGACCGAGCAGGGACGTGGGTGAACGCGGTCCGAGATGCACACCGAGCGTGGCGTCGAAGGCCAGCAGCGCCTTCAGACGTTCGTCGGCGAGATATTCCTCGGCGACATCGGCGACGTTCATCAGCACCATGCGCAAGAAATCGCGCGCTTCTTCCTTGCCGCGGGAAATCAGGCTCATTCCGGCAAGGCCGAAATCCTTGATGTCCGTGCCTGACATCTTGCCGATCTCGGGTGGCCGGCGCTTCAGGAAACGCTTGAGGATTGACGCCTGGAACAGAAGCTTCGCCTTCAGGCTCTGGAAGGCCCGGGCTTCCGCCTCCGTCACGCCCTCGATGCCTGCCGAACCATAGGCCCCGCGCAGCACCGCCGGCTCCCGACCCTCCGAAAGCACGACCGTCGGCAGAAGCTCTCCGCTGGCCACCTCTGCCGGGAGGCGCAAAAGCCTGGCAACATCCGGATCCAGCCGGTTGACGATATGGGCAAGGCCGCTGCTGCGGTAACCGGGCGCAAATTCCGCGGTGCGGGCTCCACCGCCCACAAAGTCGCTGGCTTCCAGCGCCAGCACCTTCCGGCCCGCCTCCGCGAGCAGGGTTGCGGCGGTCAGGCCGTTATGGCCCGCGCCGATCACGATCGCATCACAGGACGTCATGGGCCGCACTCATTTCTTTCGGGGAAAGCTTCAGGTCGCGCAGGATCTCCGCCGCCGCATTGCGCCCCGGCGCTCCCATGACGCCGCCACCCGGATGGGTGGAGGAGCCGCAGATGTAGAGGCCCTCGATCGGGCTCCGGTACTGCGCATAGCCCGGCACGGGGCGGTTGAAGAGGATCTGGTCGAAGGTCAGCTCGCCCTGGAAGATATTGCCTTCGGTCAGGCCCACCTCCGCTTCCAGTTCGCGCGGGGTGCGCACTTCCATGTGGATGATGCGGTCGCGGAAGCCGGGCGAATAGGCCGCGATCTGGGAAATCACCGATTCTGCGAAGGCGTCCCGGTCCTGGTCCGTCCAGTCGCGCCCTTCCACCTTTGGCGGGCAATATTGTGTGAAGCAGCTCATGAAATGCTTGCCCGGCGGCGCCATGGTGGGGTCGATCCGGGTCGGGATCATTAGGTCGATCATCGGATCGGCCGACCAGCGCTCCGCCTTCCAGTCGTCATAGGCGCGCTCCATCCGCTCGATCGAATCGGTGAAGTGGAGGTCGCCCTTCGTGCAGGGAGAGTTCGCGGGAAGCGCGGGGAAATCGGGCAGGCTGTCGAGCGCGATGTTCACCTTGCCGGAGGAGCCGCGCATCTTGAAGTTCCGGACCCGGTTGAGGAACCTGTCCGGCAGGTCGGACGGCGCGACGAGCTTGAGGAAGGTGCGCTTCACGTCCGCATTGGAAACGACCATCTTGCCGCGGATCTCTTCGCCATTCGCCAGCACCACACCACAGGCCCGGCCCTGGCGCGTCAGGACCTGCTGGACGTCCGCGCCTGTGCGGATCGTGCCGCCGGAGGCCTGGAAGGAGGCGGCTAGCGCCTTCGAGATCGCACCCATGCCGCCACGCGCGAAACCCCATGCGCCGACCGAGCCATCGACCTCGCCCATGTAGTGATGCAGCAGTACATAGGCCGTACCCGGCGATTTGGGCCCGAGCGCCGTGCCGATGATGCCGGAGATGGCGAGGAAGGCCTTGAGCACGTCCGTCTCGAAGTATTCATCGAGGAAATCCGAGATCGACATGGTCCAGAAGCGGATGGTCTGGGCGAGGTCGTGGGCGCTCATCTCTCCGAACTTTCGGGCGAGGAACAGAAGTTCCTGGATGTCGCGCGGCTTGAAGCTGAAGGGATCGGGCGCCGTGCGCATCAGCAGCGGCTGGATGAACCGGCACTGGCGCGTCACGTCGCGCGCATAGCGGTCATAGGCCTCGGCATCCTTCTTCGAGAAGCGGGCGATCTCGCGCTGATGGGGATAATGCTCGCGGTAATTGGCAAGATAGTCGCCGTCGCGCGTCAGCACCGCCCCGCCTTCATAGGGCAGCACCTGCAGGCCGTGTTTCGGCAGTTCCAGATCGCGCATGATCTCGGGCCGGAACAGGCTGCAGACATAGGAGCAGTTTGAATAGAGGAAGCCGGGCGTGAGGCTTCGGCTGACGGCAGCGCCGCCTACCCAGTCGTTCTTCTCCACGACGAGAACGTCGAGCCCTGCCTTCTGCAGGTAGCAGGCGGTGACGAGCCCGTTATGGCCGCCTCCCACGATGATGGCATCATAGGTTTTCAAACGCATCTCCTCCTCGCAAGGCTGGCGGAGGATTGCATACGGAACGCAGGCTGTCCAGAGATAATGAATGAACGTTCAGAAAGAATTTTCAAGTTGTTGTTTTGTTTTTGTTATTTACAAAATTCTCCTAAAAAATCTTGGGGTATCCATCATCAGATCTCTGTAGAGGCCGCTCAGCCTGGGTCAGTCCTCTCAATCAGCCCTCTCGCCAAGGCCGAAAGGCCAACTTGAATACGCGCTTTGCCCGCTTTATGTGGAACACGGCCCATCATGCCCATCTCCGCCTGCCATCCCGGCGAGGCCAGACGTCGCCCCTAGGAGAGAAGACCGCAATCATGACCACCGCTTCCACGAGAGAACCGGAAAAGCGCGGCCGCAAGGCAACCAAGGAAACCCGCCAGCAGCAGTTGATCGAAGCGACCATCGATAGCCTCGCCAAGCGCGGCTACGCCGACACCACGCTCGCGGACGTGGCGGATGGTGCGGGCCTTTCGCGGGGCATCGTCAACTTTCACTTCGAGAGCAAGGAAAAGCTCCTGATCGCCACGCTTCAGTACATGGCGAACGAGTATCACCAGAACTGGCTGGCTCTTCTCGAAAAGGCGGGCGACCGGGCTGCAGACCGGCTCTGGGCGCTCTGCGGAGCTGATTTCGACCGGAAAATCTGCACCAAGCGCAAGATCGCAGCCTGGTGCGCCTTCTGGGGCGAAGCGAAATCCCGACCCACCTACCAGGCGCTGTGCGGCGCTTCCGATCTGCAATATGTCGCGACCTTCGGGGAGATCTGCGCCGAGATCGAGAAGGAGGGCGGCTATGGCAGCAATGCCGATTCCATCGCCCGAGGACTCTGCGCCATGATCGAAGGTCTCTGGCTGCGGCTGATGATGGGAGATGGCCTGACCCGCGAGAAAGCGCTCTCGACCGTCCAGGATTTCGTCGCCACCGTCTACCCGAAGCACTTCGACACGAGCGGTCCGCGCGATACGAAGTTTTGAAAACTGCCTTGCCAGATAAGAACCGCTCTGCCAAACTGAATGAACGTTTAGAATAAATGGCCGGGAAGAATATTGCTTTTCCTCGCTGTTTCGTTCTGAGTTCAGGAGGTATGTCTATGGCCGTGCAGAAGAAACCGGTTGTCGTCGAAGAACTTCGCAATGACAGGGAAGGCGCCCCCGCGCCTCTGATCCAGCCTTGGCCGTCCTCGGGTTCCATGGGTGCAGAAACCCGCGGTCTCCTCACCGGCTCCGATGGCATCTACGTCCGCGATGCCGAAGGGCGGGAGCTGATCGATGGTCCCGCCGGCATGTGGTGCGTGAACGTCGGGCACCGCAACGAGGCCCTGATCTCCGCCATGAGCGAACAGGCCCGCGACCTCACCTACAATTCGCCCTGGTATACGACGACCAGCCCTGCCGACCGGCTGGCCGAGGAGCTGGCGGCGCGTGCACCCGGCGATCTCGATCACGTCTTCTTCACGACGGGCGGCTCTTCCGCCGTGGAGACCGCTCTTCGGCTGATGCAGTTCGCCAACAATGTCCGCGGGCGGCCGGAAAAGAAGCTCATCGTCTCGCGCCAGGCCGGCTATCACGGCTCGACCTATCTCTCCGCCTCGCTGAACGGAAGGCCGCGCGACCATGACTGGATGGATTCAGCGAGCCATCTGGTGCGCAAGCTGACGGCGCCCGATCCATTCCGCCGACCGGAAGGCATGGATCTCGAAGCCTTCGAGGATTTCCTGGTCGAAGAGTTCGCTGCGCTCATCCGGAAGGAAGGCGCAGACCGAATCGGTGCCTTCGTCGCCGAGCCCGTTCAGGCCTCCGGCGGCGTGATCGTTCCGCCAAAGGGATATCTGCCCCGGATGGCGGAACTCTGCCGTCGAAACGATATCCTCTACATATCGGACGAAGTGGTGACGGCCTTCGGGCGCCTGGGCTCCGTCTTCGCGTCTAGCGACGTCTTCGGGATACAGCCGGACATGATCACCTTCGCCAAGGGCGTGACGTCAGGCTATTTCCCGCTCGGCGGCGTCATGGTCTCTGCCGCTCTACTGGAATCGATCCGTTCGAGCGAACACACGGACGCCATGTTCTCCCACGGGCTTACCTATTCCAGCCACCCGATCGGCTGCGCCGTGGCGCTCAAGAACCTGGAGCTGCTGGAAGATGGCATTCTCGATCACGTCAGGGAAATCTCGCCCTATTTCCTCGAAAGCCTGAAGCGGCTGGAAAAACACGATCTCGTCGGCGAAGTCCGCGGCATGGGGCTGATGGCCTGTATCGAATGCGTGGCAGATCGCGAGGGCAAGAACCCGCTGGCACTCGATCTGGAAGTGGGCAAGCGGATCGACCGCCATGCGCAGGAGCTCGGGCTTCTGGTGCGTCCGCTGATCAACATGTGCGTCATGTCGCCGCCGCTCACGATCGACCGCAGCCAGATCGACCGGATGGCCGATATCCTCGATCAATCCATCCGCAGCACCATGGACGATCTGACCCGCGAGGGCTTGTGGAAGGGGCGCTGACCGCCCCGGCCCGTTCCCAAATGAGAAAGCCCGCGGTCATTGAAGCCGCGGGCTCATGATTTTCCGGTTTGTCGTTCAGACCGTTTGCCGCTCGGCCAGCATCCGGGCATTCAAGGCGGCGAGGTCCGTACCCTCGGATAAATCCTCGACATCGAGAACCGGAAGCCTTGCCCTCAGATGATCATGATGCGCGCGCACGCCGTATTCGAGGTCTGACAGGTAGAAGCCCTGGAAGTTCTTCGACAGCATGGCCTCGTTCGACCAGATCGTCAGCTGCACGTCCTCATTGCCGGTGTCGCGGTCGATCCGGAAGGCAAGGTAGCGGGCGAGCTTCTGGGCCCGGCTTTCCTCACGATACCGGTAAGTGCCACCGCGAAGCAGAGTCCGGTTCACGTCGAGCGGAAACTCCTGATAGAACAGCACCGTCTGCGGTGTCACGGCGATGACCGTATTCGGGAAGAGCCCGTAATAGGACCAGCTGCGGTGGAGGTCTTCCGGCAGATGCTCCGGCGTCGGCGAGATCTTCATGTAATGTCGCACGCTCCAGCGCCGCCCGGCGTGGGGATTGTAGGTCGCATGCGAGCTGTTCGCGCCGTCCACCATGGGCAGATCGTAATAGGTAGAGCCGTAGAGGTCCTGCAGCGCCGGGTGGGCCATGGCGACGTGATAGCCTTCATTGTCGACATCGCGGACCGACTTCCAGTTCACCGGGCTTTCCTGGGTCCACATGCCGGATGTCGGTACCCGGTCCTCAAACTGATAAGGCGCCAGCTCCGCTTCGTAGCGCTGCATCAGGGTGGCCACGGATGGCTGCGGGCCCTGCCTGAAGCGAAGGAAAACGAAGCCGTTCCAGATTTCGTATTCCAATGGCTGCAGGCCGAACTGGACCTTGTCGAGCGGCGGGAAGCTTTCCGGCCGCGCCGCTCCCCGCAGCGTGCCGTCGAGATTGTAAACCCATCCATGGAAGGGGCAGACCAGGGCATTGCGGCACTTGCCGCTTTCCTCGGCCACCAGCCGAGATCCCCTGTGGCGGCAGATATTGTGAAAGGCGCGGACATCTCCGTTCTGGTCGCGCAGGATGAGCGCCCGCTCACCCATCATGTCGAAGCTGAAATAGCTTCCCGCTTCCGGCACGTCGCTGACATGGCAGGCGAGCTGCCAGTGATTGAGAAAGACATGCTCCTTCTCGAGTTCGAGAAGGTCCTTGCTGTGATAGCTCCACCCCGGAAGGCCGCGCCGGTCCCATTCCGTTGGGATCCCCGTCCTGTTCACGATGGCATCCATTTCAGCCTCCCAATTTAATTGAACGATCATTCAATTAAACCATGATTTCGATTAATTTGCAAAGGTTTACTGGTATAGGATTTATGCAGGCATATGGTTTTGACGTAAGTCCTCGGAAAAAATGGACTATTCGATGCCGAAATTGATGGCTTCGCTGCAGCAAATGCTGTCGGGTGGAATACCCCTGACCCTTGACTTGAAGGCAAACTGCTTCAATCTCATCCCGCTCGTTCGAACCTGCGGCTGGCGCAAAAAAGCCACGTTCATGCTGAAGGCAGACGGGCCTTTGCGCCCCGTAACGGCATGCCTGCACAGACCTGCTGCAAGAGACGGACCCGGATCCGGTTCCAGCTGCAAAACGTCTTGTGTTGAAACAGGCAGCCGCGACAGGGCGCTGCCGTCTGCTCACTCTGTAAGCCCTAGAATCGGAACTCATGTCCCTGACCAACACGCCTGGCGTTTCATCCCGCGATACCGAAGCCAAGCAGATCGATCATAACGGTTCGATCCGATCGACCTATTTCTCCATCGAGGAACTGAAGGCCTGCGGAGCGGACATGGCCCGTGGCGGCGGGCTTCATCTGCCTGCCTATACGCCCTTCGATTTCTTCAAGCGCCACAAGGAAAACGACCGCGAGATTCTCCGCGTCTACCGTTCGACCGCTGCCGATGTGGCGGCCGGCGCCGTGATCACGCCCGCCGCCGAATGGCTGCTCGACAATCACTATGTCGTCGAGGAAGCGCTGCAGGAGGTTCGCCGCGATTTCCCGCGCAAGTTCTACCGCCAGCTTCCGGTGATCACCGTTGCAGGCCATGAAATCCCCCGCACGCTTGCCATTGCCTGGCTCTATGTCGCCCACACCCACAGCACGGTCTCCCGCGAAAGCCTGACGGCCATCGTCGATGGGTTCCAGGAAGTCGAGACGCTCAAGCTCGGCGAACTCTGGGCGCTGCCATCAATGGTGCGCTATGTGCTGATCGAGAACCTGCGCCGCATTTCGATCCGCGTCGAACGCTCCCGCCAGATGCGCCGCAGGGCGAACGAAGCGGCCGACGAGCTGATCCGGCTTGGCGATGCCGCCCGCTGCAAGGCCTATCTGCAGACGCTGGAGCAGCTTGCGGAAGACAATACCTTCGCAACCCAGTTCCTCTACCGCCTGCGTGATGGGTCCCAGACGTCGAGCCTCGCCATTGCATGGCTCGAGGAACGGCTGGAGCGGGCAGGTACGGATGCCGAGGAAGTGCTCATGGCCGAGCACAACCGCCTTTCCTCCGGCAACGTGACCATGGGCAACATCATCAAGGGGCTCAGGGAGATCGACGATACCGAATGGGCGGTCTGGGTCGAAGACGTCAGCCAGGTCGACAAGCTGCTTTTCCAGCGTACGGATTACGGGCAACTCGATCCGGGCTCGCGCAACAAGTACCGCAAGACGATCGAACGCATGGCGCGCCGCTCCGGCGAGACCGAAGTCGGAGTGGCGGCCGCCGCCTGTGACATGACGGAAGCGGCAGGAACGCTCGACAAGGGTGGGCGCCCCGCCAATCTCGGCGACTTTCTCGTCGGTACCGAGCGCAAGAAGCTCGAAAAGGCGGTCGGTTACCGCACGCCCTTCCTGCAGGGCTCGATCCGAAAGCTGCGCAAGTTCAACTGGTTCGGGATCGCCGGTCCCGTGCTGGCGTTTACGCTGGTCGCGCTCTGGGGCGCTGGCATCTTCCTCGCGCAGACCGGTATGCCCGTCTGGGCGATCGTGCTGCTGCTCGCGCTTTTCGCGCTGCCGGCATCGGAAGGCGCGACTGGCCTCTTCAACACGCTGGTCACCTTCCTCGTGCCGCCGGTCCGCCTGATCGGCTACGAATTCAAGGACGGCATTCCGGAGGATGCCCGCACGCTCCTGGTCGTGCCCTGCCTGATCTCCAGCCGCGACAGCGTCGACGAACTCGTCCGCAATCTCGAGGTTCACTACCTCTCGAACCCGCACGGGGCGATTCATTTTGCGCTCGTCAGCGACTGGCCCGACAGCCAGCGCGAGGAGACCGAAGCCGATCTCGCCATCCTCGCCTATGCGCGGGAGCAGATCGACATGCTCCGCCGCCGCTATTCCGGCGATAGGGAGAAGCGCTTCTTCCTGCTGCACCGCCGCCGGCTCTACAATCCCCAGGAAGGCTGCTGGATGGGCTGGGAGCGCAAGCGCGGCAAGCTGCACGAGCTGAACCTGCTGCTGCGCGGCGACCGGGACACCAGCTTCGTTCCCGGCGCCAACGAGATCCCGGAGGGCATCCAGTATGTCATGACGCTGGACAGCGATACGCGCCTCATGCGCGACGCCGTCACCAAGCTCGTCGGCAAGCTGCACCACCCGATCAACCGCCCGGTGCTCGATCCCGTGTCGAAGCGCGTGGTGGAAGGCTATGGCCTCCTGCAGCCGCGCGTGACCGCCTCGCTGACGACCGGCGTCGATGCGTCCGTCTTCCAGCGTATCTTCTCGATCAACCGCGGCCTCGACCCTTATGTCTTCACCGTCTCCGACGTCTACCAGGACCTCACCGGCGAAGGCACCTTCACCGGCAAGGGCCTCTACCATGTCGATGCCTTCGAGGCGGCGCTGAAGGGCCGGATCGATGAGAACGCGGTTCTGAGCCACGACCTTCTCGAAGGATCCATGGCACGCTGCGCCCTCGTGACCGATGTTGAACTGGTCGAAGACTTCCCGATCCGTTACGAGGTCGAGGTGTCACGCCAGCACCGCTGGGCGCGTGGCGACTGGCAGCTCCTGCCGTTCATCCTGGAAATCGGCCGCGGCGTGACCGCGCTCGGTCGCTGGAAGATGATCGACAACCTGCGCCGCTCGCTGATCCCGATCGCCTGGTTCATCGCCTCCGTCTGCGGCTGGTGTCTGCTCGAGCCCTTCCACGCGCTCGTCTGGCAGGTGCTGCTGATCTTCTGCCTGTTCGTCGCCCCGACGCTTTCGCTGATCAACGGTCTCATCCCCCGCTCCAGCGACATCGTTGCGCGTGCCCATCTCTATACAGTCTGGTCGGATCTCCGCGCCGCCAATGCGCAGGTCGCGCTCCGGGTCGTGTTCATCGCCGACAGTGCCTGCAAGATGGCGGATGCCATTATCCGCTCGCTCTACCGACTGTTCGTGAGCCACAAATATCTCCTGGAATGGAAGACCGCGGCAAGCGTGCAGTCGACCCGCCAAGGCACCATCCTCGATTACTACAAAGCCATGTGGCAGCCGGTCGCGGTATCTCTGGCAGCGCTCGTCATTTCTGGCTTCTCGGGCCATGACAGCTTCCTCGTCGGCCTGCCCTTCGTCTTCCTCTGGATCATGTCGCCGGCGGTTGCCTGGTATGTCAGCCAGACCGCTGAAACCGAAGACCGGCTGGTGGTGTCTGACGAGGTTTCGGCCGAGCTCCGCAAGATTGCCCGGCGTACTTGGCGCTTCTTCGAAACCTTCGTCAATGCCGAGCAGAACTTCCTGCCGCCGGACAATTTCCAGGAAACGCCGCAGCCGGTGCTCGCCAAGCGCACTTCACCGACAAATATCGGTGTTTACCTGCTCTCGGTAATCTCGGCACGCCAGTTCGGCTGGATCTCCTTTGCCGAAACCATCGACCGCATCGAGCAGACCGTCTCCACCATCGACCGCATGGAAAAGTTCCGCGGCCACCTGCTCAACTGGTATCTCACCGATACGCTGAATACGCTCGGACCGCGCTACGTCTCCGCCGTGGATAGCGGCAACCTCGCCGGCCACCTCGTTGCGGTCTCCTCCGCATTGCGCGACTGGGAGGAAGCGCCGTCCGCCCATATGCAGGGCTCGATCGACGGACTTGCGGATTGCCTCGGCATCCTGAAGGAAGTTCTCGCAGAGCTGCCCGACGACCGCAAGACGGTGCGCCCGCTGCGCAAGCGGCTGGCAGAGCGCATTGACGGTTTCGCAACGGCACTTTCGGCGCTCCGCCGGGAAAAGGCATCGGCTCCGGTTCATATCGCCGATCTCGTCAGCCTCGCCCGCGACATCGAAAAGCTGACCCGCAATCTGGACCACGAGGTTTCGACCACGCAGAGCGGCGAGGTCGCCACGTGGGCACGTTCGCTGCTCGCCAATTGTGAAGCCCATAAACTCGATTCGGAAGTCGACATCTCGAACATCGAGCCGCTGCGCCAGCGTCTCGCATTCCTGCGCGACAAGACGCGTGGCATCGCCTTCGGCATGGATTTCAGCTTCCTTTTCCGCCCGGAACGTCGCCTGCTCTCGATCGGCTACCGGGTCGATACGGCAGAGCTGGACGAGGGCTGCTACGACCTTCTCGCCTCCGAGGCCCGCCTGACCAGCCTGTTCGCCATCGCAAAGGGCGATCTTCCGACCGAACACTGGTACAAGCTTGGTCGTCAGGTCGTGCCCGTGGGCTCGCGCGGTGCGCTCGTCTCCTGGTCCGGCTCCATGTTCGAATATCTCATGCCGCCGCTCGTCATGCAGGAGCGGCAGGGCGGGATCCTCAACCAGACCAACAATCTCGTCGTCGTCGAGCAGATGAACCATGGCCGCCGCCTCGGCACGCCCTGGGGCATTTCCGAAGCCGCCTTCAATGCCCGCGACCACGAGCTGACCTATCAGTATACGAACTTTGGCGTGCCCTCTCTCGGCCTGAAGCGCGGCCTTGGCGAAAATGCCGTCATCGCGCCCTATGCCTCGCTGCTCGCCTCGCAATATTATCCGGAAGCAGCCCTCTCCAACCTGATGGAACTGCGCAAGCTCGGCGCACTCGGCCGCTATGGCTTCCACGATGCGGTGGACTTCACGCCGACCCGCGTGCCGGAAGGCAGCCGCTGCGCGGTCGTGGAAAACTACATGGCGCACCATCACGGCATGTCGATCGCCGCGGTCGCGAACGTCGTCTTCAACGGCATGCTGCGCGAGCTCTTCCATTCCGACCCCGTCATCGAGGCGGCAGAACTGCTGATCGAGGAAAAGGCGCCGCGCGAAGTCAAGGTCATGAGCGCCAAGCAGGAGCCGACCAAGCCGGGCGGCATCCAGGCCGATCTCGCCCGTCCGCAGATCCGCACGATCACCGATGTCGCCCGGGCGGAACGGGAGCTCGTCTTTCTTTCCAACGGCCATTACTCCGTCATGCTCGGCGCAAACGGCTCGGGCTATTCCCGCTGGAACGGCCAGGTCGTCAGCCGCTGGAAACCCGATCCGACGGAGGACCGCTGGGGCAATTACATCTTCCTGCGCGACATGGCGAACCATCAGTGGTGGTCGGCCACGGCAGAACCGCGCCGAGTCGAGGGCGAGAAGACCAGCGTCATCTTCGGCGACGACAAGGCGGAATTCACCAAGGTCGTGGGACGCCTGACCAGCGAGCTCGAATGCATCGTCGCCACCGAACACGATGCCGAGGGCCGGCGGATCACGCTCATAAACATGAGCCAGGAAGACCGCTACATCGAAGTCACCTCCTACATGGAGCCCGTGCTTTCCACTGACGACAGCGACAATGCGCATCCGCTCTTCTCGCGCATGTTCGTGAAGACGGAGATCGGCAAGCGCGGCGACGTGATCCGCGCGGTGCGCAACAAGCGCAATCCGAACGAGCCGGACATGTGGGTCGCCCATCTGATGGTCGACAGTTCCGGAACCGCCCGTCCGACCGAATTCGAAACCGACCGCCGCCGCTTCATCGGCCGCGGCCGCTTGCTCGGTGAGGCAGCCGCCTTCGATCCGGGTGCACATCTTTCCGGCACCGACGGCTTCACGCTCGATCCGGTGCTTTCCATCCGCCGCGTCGTCCGCGTGCCTGCAGGCAAGAAGGTCAGCGTGATCTACTGGACGATCGCCGCCCCGAGCCGCGAGGAGATCGATGCCGCGATCGAACGCTACAGGCATCCGGATGCCTTCAGCCATGAAATGGTGCACGCCTGGACCCGCGCCCAGGTGCAGATGCGCCACATCGGCGTCAACTCCAGGCAGGCGGCTGCCTTCCAGCTGCTCGGCCGCTACCTCGTCTACCCCGACATGCATCTGAGGGCCGACCTCGCGACCGTCGAGGCGGGCTTGCGCTCGCAGAGCGCGCTCTGGCCGCTCGCCATTTCGGGCGATTATCCGATCATCGCGCTCCGCATCAACGACGAAATGGATCTCGGCATAGCGCGTGAAGCGCTGATGGCACAGGAGTACCTGCGTTCGCGCGGCCTCGTGGTCGATCTCGTCATCGTCAACGAGCGGGCGTCCTCCTATGCGCAGGACATGCAGCATGCTCTGGATGCGGCCTGCGAGAACTTCCGGCGCCTGGGCCAGGCCGATGGTCTGCGCCAGCATATCTTTGCCGTCCGCCGCGACCTGATGGATGCGGAGACATGGCAGGCGCTGATCGCGGCTTCGCGCGCCGTCTTCCACGCCGCCAATGGCACGATCACCGACCAGATCAACCGCGCCGTCTCCCTCTTCGCGCCGCCGGTCAAGGTGCTGAGCCGCGAGCCGGAAGCGGAGGTCATCCTCAACCTGCCGGTTCTGGAAGCGCCGGTTTCCCGGCCCGTCGGGGACAAGGGCGATCTCGAGTTCTGGAACGGCTATGGCGGCTTCAGCCGCGATGGCTCGGAATATGTGATCCGCCTGCATGGCGGACAGGCGACGCCGCAGCCCTGGATCAATGTCATTGCCAATTCAGGCTTCGGCTTCCATGTGGCGGGCGAGGGCGGTGGCTTTACATGGAGCCGCAATTCCCGCGACTACCAGCTGACGCCCTGGACCAACGACCCCGTGGAGAACCGTCCGGGTGAGGCGATTTACATCACCGATCTCGAGACGGGCGCGGTTCACACGCCGTTTGCGGCGCTCTCGCGGAACGGCGAGCAGCTTTTCGAGGCTCGCCATGGTCATGGCTACAGCGTTTTCTCGACGCTGTCGGACGATCTCTCTCTGGAGCTGCTCCAGACCGTCGATCCGGAAAAGCCCATCAAGATCTCGCGCCTGCGCATCCGCAATACGGGTTCTTCGAACCGCAGGCTGCGAAGCCTCGCCTATGCCGAATGGGTGCTCGGCAACAACCCGCAGCGCACGGCTCCGCATGTGCTCACCGCCCATGACGAGGAAACCGGAGCGCTCCTTGCGTCCAATCCCTACAGCCTCGACTATTCCGGCCGCACCGCCTTCCTGGCGATCGCCGGCGATGTCAGCGGCTTCACGTCGAGCCGCAGGGAGTTTATCGGCAAGGCAGGCTCGATCCTCACCCCTGCGGCCGTGGCACCAGGATACTCTTTCTCCAACAAGGCCGAATTCGACGGCGATCCGGCCGCAGCCCTGGCGCAGGATTTCGTCCTCGCTCCCGGCGAAGAGCGGGACGTGTACATCTATCTCGGCGATGCCGCTGAGCGGGATGAAGCGAAGGCGCTTGTTCGCCAGATCCGCGGCCAGGACTTCGAGGTTCTGCTGAAGGACGTCCATACTTTCTGGAACGGCTTTACCGGAACGCTTTCCGTCAATACGCCGGACAAGGCCTTCGACCTGATGGTCAATGGCTGGCTGCCCTATCAGGCACTTGCTTGCCGCATCCGTGCGCGCGCTGCGTTCTACCAGGCAAGCGGCGCCTACGGGTTCCGGGACCAGTTGCAGGATACGCTTGCCTTCCTGCTGCAGGACCCGTCGCTGGCGCGGGGCCAGATCCTGAATGCTGCCGCCCGCCAGTTTGTGGAAGGTGACGTGCAGCACTGGTGGCTGCCGCAGACGGGCGCCGGAGTGCGCACACTGATCTCGGACGATGTCGTCTGGCTCGCTCATGCCGTCGATCACTACTGCACGGCAACCGGCGACATGTCGCTGCTCGACGAACAGGTGCCCTTCATCACCGGCGAGGCGCTGCAGCCCGGCCAGCACGACAGCTTCTATCGCCCGGAGATTTCCGGAGAGACCGGATCTGTCTACGAGCATGCGGCACGCGGTCTCGATCTCGCCATCCAGCGTACCGGGGAAAACGGGCTGCCGCTCATCCTCGGCGGCGACTGGAACGACGGCATGAACCGCGTGGGCATCGAGGGCAAGGGCACGAGCGTCTGGCTGGGCTGGCTCCTGGCGGGAACGCTGGAAAGCTTCCTCGTCCATGCCCGCAACCGCGGTGACCAGAAGCGTGTCGCGCTCTGGGAGGCGCATCTGCCGCGGCTCACGGCAGCCTTGGAACAGGCAGGCTGGGATGGGAGCCATTACCGCCGCGGGACCTTCGACGACGGAACGCCGCTTGGCTCCGATCAGAGCGAGGAGTGCCGCATCGATTCCATCGCGCAGTCTTGGAGCGTTCTTTCCGGCAAGGGTGATCCGGAACGGCAGCAGATTGCCATGAATGCGGTTCTCGAACGGCTGGTGGATGAGGAGAAGGGTCTGATCCGTCTCTTCACGCCCCCTTTCGAGAAGGCCTCGCACGACCCCGGATATATCAAGGCCTACCCGCCCGGTGTACGCGAGAATGGTGGCCAGTACACGCATGCAGCAACCTGGGTTGTTCTCGCGCTCGCCAAGCTTGGCCGTGGCGACGACGCCTATCGCTGCTTCTCCATGCTGAACCCAGTCAATCACGCCAAGGCGCCGGACGCGGCCGAAACCTACCGCGTCGAACCGTATGTGGTGGCAGCGGACATCTATGGCGAAGGCATGCTGGCCCGCCGCGGCGGTTGGACCTGGTACACCGGGTCAGCCGGCTGGCTCTATCGGGCAGCGGTCGAAGGCATTCTCGGCATATCCCGCCGCGGCGATCGCCTGCTGGTGCAGCCGGTGCTGCCTTCCGGATGGGACCGCGCCGACGTGGATGTCGGTATCGGTGGCCGCACGCGACGCATTGCCATGATCCGGAAGGGTGGCGGCATCGAGGTGAGCGTGGACGGCATGGTTCTGGAGAACGCCGCAGAGGGTTTTGCCATCTGAGTGCAATGTGAAAGCCGCTCCGCAGCCTATCACCGGGCTGCGGAGTGATCTTCCTGCCGTGCGTGGGCAATCTGTGACGCGTGATGGCAGCAGTCTAGGGGTTGCTTTGCTATAGCCAAGGATGCCTGATCATCTTGCCTAGGCAGGCCAGGTTCGGCTGCAGCCGGCATCATCTTGTAAATTCAGTCTCATCTTCAAGCGAAACGCAGCCAACAAAAAACCGCCCGCGGATCTCTTATCCCCGGGCGGTTTATCTGTTTCAAGATGCCCAATCAGGCGGCCTCATGCGCCTTGCGCACTTCCTCATCCGTGAGGATGCCGCTTGCCCGGAGCAGGGCGGCAAAGCGCCCGTTGCTGTGGCTGAGCTCGTCGAAGCTTCCCATTTCCACGATCGCGCCGTGATCGAGGAAGATCACCAGATCGGCTTCGCGCACCGTCGAAAGACGATGAGCGATGATGAACGTGGTGCGGTCCCGGCGGAGATTGTCGATCGCCGTCTTGACGCGGGCTTCCGTTTCAACGTCGAGGGCAGAGGTCGCCTCGTCCAGCACCAGGATCGGCGCGTTCTTGAGGATGGCGCGCGCAATCGCGATGCGCTGGCGCTCACCGCCCGAGAGACGGTTGCCGCGTTCGCCGGCATGGGTGTCATAGCCGTTGAGGCGGCTCTCGATGAACTCCGCTGCCGCTGCGGCGTCGGCTGCAGCCTGCACCTCCGTCTCGCTCGCGTCATCCCGGCCCAGCCGGATGTTGTCGCGGATCGAGCGGTTGAGGAGACCCGCATCCTGGAACACGGTCGCGATCGAGGCGCGCAGCGAACGGCGGGGGACGGCGCTGATCGGCGTGTCATCCACCAGGATGCTGCCCTGCTGCGGCTCGTAGACGCGCTGGAGCAGGTTGATGAGCGTCGTCTTGCCGGCACCCGTCGGTCCAACGATGGCGACGGTCTGTCCGGCCTTCACCTTGAAGGACACGTCCTTCACGCCCTGCGTGGTACCCGCGAAGTCGAAGCTGACATTGCGGAATTCGACGTCACCCCGAACCTTGTCGAGCGTGCTGGCATTCGCCACTTCCTCGCGCTCCTTGACGGAGTCCTCGAGCTGGAAGAAGTCCTCGAGCTTGGAACGGGCTTCGAAGATCTGGGTGGCGAAGGCGCGCATCTGGTCGAGGCGGCCGACGAGAAGGCCTGCAAAACCGATGAAGGCGATGACGTCGCCGACCTTGATCTCGCCGCGCTGGACGAGCACCGTGCCGATGACCAGAATGATCATCATCGAGATCGTCGAGGCCATGCGGTTCAGCGCGCTGGCCAGCGCCCACCAGTCGAGAACCGGAAGCTGCGCCTTGATCAGCTGGTTGGCGAATTCCTTCAGCGCGCGCGTTTCCGATTCGATGCGGTTGTAGCTGTGAATGACGGAGACGTTGGAGATCACGTCGCTGACATGGGAGAAGACGGTATGGTAGTGCGCCTCGACGGAGGCCTGACCGTCCTTCGTGCGGCTCATCACGACGCGCCCGATGATCCAGTAGAGAATGCCGAGCACGACGAGCACGGCGGAGAGCCGATAATCCATCGAAATAGCCGTCGGGATGAGAAGCGTCAGCGCCACGGCAGTCGCGAGATGCGTGCGCATGAATTCCAGCCAGAGGCCGAACAGCGTCTCGCAGGCGCGCAGAAGGGTATGAAGCGCGTTCGACGTGCCGCGCTGGTTATGCCACGAAAGTGGCATGGAGATGATGCGGCCGAAGGCTTCCGTCAGCAAGGATGCACGACGCTCGTGCGCCAGCCGGTCCGCTTCTCGCGCGACGAGCACATAGGCAATGGTGTTGAACACGCCGAAGGCCGCCCAGGCGATCAGCATGGGGCTGACTGCCGTCTTCGACGACATGGCGTCGATGATCCGGCCGAACAGAATGGGTTCGGCAATGGTGATGACGGCAAGAATCACGTTGGCGACGACGACCATGGAGACCCGGAGCCGGTACGCCGAGAGATAGCTCAACGCTCTCGCATAAACCTGAAACAGCGACACGCCCTATCCTTCCGCTTTATGAGCAAGTGGCGGAAAAATACAGGACCCTAGCTGAACTCAGGATTAACGGCTTTTCGCAGTCGCGAGATGGAAAAATTTTTTACTTCACGCTTCAAATTTTTCAACCGTTTCTCTTCCAATAACAATCAGAATGCGAGTAGAGATTCGGAAAAACCTTCTTTGGTAGGTGATAGCCAAAAAAAGGCGCTAGCCACGGCAGGAATTCGAATTTACATAGCCTGCTATTGAAGGGCCGCCTCGGACTGCAGAATGGGGAACTGCCGACGATCTCGCCGGGACTTTCCCATCCTCGATCCGGACATGCAAATAGGTGAAGTGTGGCAGCGGTTCATTCCATTGTCGAAATGCTGGTGATGACCGAGGAGTGCAGAACTCCACACGAGGTCGTCGCAACCTTCGAAAAACTGCTGCGCGTCTACGGATTCCGCTATTATGCGATAGCACGCCACGCAAGGCCGGACAGCCATGGCCAGCTGGACTTCATGGCCAGCCGTGTTCCGGAAGGCTGGCTGCAAAACTACGCGGCTTGCCGCCATGCAACGGTCGATCCTGCATTGCGCTACCTGGCGCTGACTCATCTTCCCTTCCGGTGGCGCCAAGCCATGAAGGCCTTCAGCGACGACCCAAACCTGCGCCACATGGAGCGCATGATCGCCGATGCCGCCATGTTCGGACTGAAGGACGGATACAGCTTCCCGATTCACGGTAAGGGTGGCCTTCTGAGCTTTGTCAGCCTGGGCGGCGATCCCGTCGACCTATCCCCGACGGAAGTTTCCCTGTTCCAGGCCGGCGCAAAGGCCGCCTACTGGAAGCTTCGCGCCTTCGACGAAGAAAAGGAGCATCCTGACAAGGTGGTCGAGCTCGCAAACCCCGTGCTCACGCGGCGGGAGCTCGATGTGCTCGTGCATCTGGCAGATGGCCTGACCTCGAACGAAATCAGCGAACTGATGTCGATCTCGCGGCATACAGTCGACTGGTACATGACCGCGATCCAGTCGAAGCTCGGTGCACGCAATCGCCAGCATGCCGTCGCGATCGCCCTCCGCAACGCTCTGATTCCCTAGGCCCGCCCGGGCGGGCCTTCATGGCGGGTCGTAAAACCGCCTGCTCGGAAACTTTTTGGGCCGTCGATAAAAAACTGTCAAAAGCCATGATTTTTTGCAACTGCGCTGATTTTTGACGATTCTCTCGCATGTGCGAACGAAAACACGCCGTAATGTTGCGACTCGGACCTGTGGGCGGGACGGCAGATGCCATTTCCTAGCGTTTTTCCCCTCGCTGCATTTCTCCGAAAGTCGTATTTGCGATGCCGCCGGTCGACCGGGGAAATTGACTTGAGATGACAAGTGGCTAAGGAAGATGCGCTCGGGCTTTCTGCTCAGCGCCCCGTGCCTGACGTTTTGAGGAGATCGTCTTGTCCATTTCGAAGATCCTTGTCGCCAACCGTTCCGAAATTGCCATCCGCGTCTTTCGCGCCGCAAACGAACTCGGGATCAAGACAGTCGCCATATGGGCGGAAGAGGACAAGCTGGCGCTGCACCGCTTCAAGGCGGACGAGAGCTATCAGGTTGGGCGCGGCCCGCACCTGAAGCGCGACCTGGGTCCGATCGAAAGCTACCTGTCGATCGAGGAAGTGATCCGCGTGGCGAAGGCATCTGGCGCCGATGCGATCCATCCCGGCTACGGCCTGCTCTCCGAAAGCCCCGAATTCGTGGATGCCTGCAATGAAGCAGGCATCATCTTCATCGGCCCGACCGCCGACACCATGCGCCGCCTTGGCAACAAGGTTGCGGCTCGCAATCTGGCGATCGAAGTCGGCGTGCCGGTGGTGCCTGCGACCGAGCCGCTGCCGGACGACATGGAGGCTGTCAAGAAGATGGCGCTCGAGGTCGGCTATCCCGTGATGCTCAAGGCCTCATGGGGCGGCGGCGGACGCGGCATGCGCGTCATTCGTTCCGAGGCCGACCTTGCCCGCGAGGTGACGGAGGCCAAGCGCGAGGCCATGGCCGCCTTCGGCAAGGACGAGGTCTATCTCGAAAAGCTCGTTGAAAATGCCCGCCACGTGGAAAGCCAGATCCTCGGCGATACCCATGGCAATGTCGTGCACCTCTTCGAACGCGACTGCTCGATCCAGCGCCGCAACCAGAAGGTCGTCGAGCGCGCACCCGCTCCCTATCTCACGGAAGCGCAGCGGCAGGAACTGGCCAGCTATTCGCTGAAGATCGCCAATGCCACCGGCTATGTCGGCGCCGGCACGGTCGAGTACCTGATGGATGCCGATACGGGCAAATTCTACTTCATCGAAGTAAATCCGCGCATCCAGGTCGAACACACCGTAACCGAACAGGTGACCGGCATCGACATCGTCAAGGCGCAGATCCATATCCTCGACGGCTTCGCGATCGGTTCGCCGGAATCGGGCGTGCCCGCGCAGGAGAACATTCGCCTCAACGGCCATGCGTTGCAATGCCGCATTACGACAGAAGATCCCGAGCACAACTTCATTCCGGATTACGGTCGCATCACCGCCTACCGCGAAGCGACCGGCTTCGGTATCCGCCTCGATGGCGGCACGGCCTATTCGGGCGCGGTCATCACCCGTTTCTACGATCCGCTGCTGGAAAAGGTGACCGCCTGGGCTCCGACGCCCGGCGAAGCGATCCAGCGCATGGACCGCGCGCTTCGCGAATTCCGCATCCGCGGTGTTGCGACGAACCTCACCTTCCTCGAAGCGATCATCACGCACCCGAAGTTTGCGGATAACAGTTATACGACCCGCTTCATCGACACGACGCCGGAGCTCTTCGCCCAGGTGAAGCGCCAGGACCGCGCGACCAAGCTCCTGACCTATCTGGCCGACGTCACCGTCAATGGCCATCCGGAAGCCAAGGGCCGCCCGAAGCCGCCGGCCGATGCGGCTGCTCCGGTCATCCCCTTCGTCGGCGGGCCGATCCCTGATGGTACCAAGCAGAAGCTCGACCAGCTCGGCCCCAAGGGCTTTGCCGAATGGATGCGCGCGCAGAAACAGGTTCTGATGACCGACACGACCATGCGTGACGGCCACCAGTCGCTCTTGGCCACGCGCATGCGCACCTATGACATCGCGGCGATTGCCGGCACCTATGCCCGCGCGCTGCCGCAGCTGCTCTCGCTCGAATGCTGGGGCGGTGCGACCTTCGACGTTTCCATGCGCTTCCTGACCGAAGACCCGTGGGACCGTCTGACGCGCATTCGCGAAGCCGCTCCGAACCTGCTGCTGCAGATGCTGCTGCGCGGCGCAAACGGCGTTGGCTACAAGAACTACCCCGATAATGTCGTGAAGTACTTCGTCCGTCAGGCGGCAAAGGGCGGCATCGACCTCTTCCGCGTCTTCGACTGCCTGAACTGGGTCGAGAACATGCGCGTTTCGATGGATGCCGTGGCGGAAGAAGGCAAGCTCTGCGAAGCGGCTATCTGCTACACGGGCGACATCCTGAACTCGGCCCGCCCGAAATACGACCTCAAGTACTACACGGATCTGGCCGTCGAGCTCGAAAGCGCTGGCGCCCATATCATCGCCGTGAAAGACATGGCCGGTCTGCTGAAGCCGGCCGCTGCCCGCGTGCTCTTCAAGGCGCTGCGCGAGGCTACGAGCCTGCCGATCCACTTCCACACGCATGATACCTCGGGCATTGCCGCCGCGACCGTACTTGCCGCCGTCGAATCCGGCGTCGATGCCGTCGATGCGGCCATGGATGCGCTGTCCGGCAACACCTCGCAGCCCTGCCTGGGCTCGATCGTGGAAGCGCTTGCCCAGTCGGACCGCGATCCCGGCCTCGATGCCAACTGGATCCGCCGCATCTCCTTCTACTGGGAAGCGGTGCGCAACCAGTATGCGGCCTTCGAAAGTGACCTCAAGGGGCCGGCTTCGGAAGTCTACCTGCATGAAATGCCGGGCGGCCAGTTCACAAACCTCAAGGAACAGGCCCGCTCGCTGGGGCTCGAAACCCGCTGGCACGAGGTGGCGCAGGCCTATGCCGACGCCAACCAGATGTTCGGCGACATCGTGAAGGTGACACCGTCCTCCAAGGTGGTCGGCGACATGGCACTGATGATGGTCTCACAGGACCTGACCGTCGAGGATGTCGTCAATCCGGGGAAGGACGTTTCATTTCCGGATTCGGTCGTCTCGATGTTGAAGGGTGATCTCGGCCAGCCGCCGTCGGGCTGGCCTGAGGCGCTGCAGAAAAAGGCGCTGAAGGGTGACAAGCCCTATACCGTGCGTCCTGGCTCGCTGCTGGCACCGGCAGATCTCGATGCGGAGCGGAAGACGATCGAGGAAAAGCTCGAGCGTCAGGTCGACGATTACGAATTCGCGTCATACCTGATGTATCCGAAGGTGTTCACCGACTATGCGGCTGCAGCCGAGACGTATGGTCCGGTCTCGGTGCTGCCGACACCCTCCTATTTCTACGGCATGCAGGCGGGCGAGGAGCTCTTCGTCGATCTCGAAAAGGGCAAGACGCTGGTCGTGATCAACCAGGCGATCACGCCGCCGGATGAGAAGGGCATGGTGACCGTCTTCTTCGAACTCAACGGCCAGCCGCGCCGCATCAAGGTTCCCGACCGCACCCATGGCGCGGGCGGAAACGGCGTGCGCCGGAAGGCGGAAGTGGGCAATGCCGCCCAGCTCGGCGCGCCGATGCCGGGCGTCATCTCGACGGTTGCCGTTAATGCTGGACAGGTCGTCAAGGCAGGCGACATCCTGCTTTCGATCGAGGCCATGAAGATGGAAACGGCGCTGCATGCGGAAAAGGACGGCACCATTGCCGAAGTCCTCGTCCGCGCCGGCGACCAGATCGATGCAAAGGATCTTCTGATCGTCTTCGAACAATAACAACGGCGTTCAGAGGGAGGCCGGCGCGGCGAAAGCCTGCGCCGTAGACAAAGGCCGGGAAACCCCAGGGTTTTCCGGCCTTTTCCGTTCCGGAGACGTGTTGGTGTAACCGGCTGTTACAAAACGTGGCTACGACCACGCGCGGCAGAGGTTGTGAATCGAAACGTTTTAAATATGCTCCGCCGCGATTCACTGGAGCCAGTATCGTGACAGCAGAGACGCAAAAGACAAGTTTGCCCATCGTGACGCGGGAGCGCGTGGCCGTGTCCCTGCTCTTCCTGATGAACGGTTTCATGGTGGGTGCCTGGGCTCCGAAGATCCCGGAATTTGCCGAACGCCTGCAGCTGTCGAAGAGCCAGCTCGGTCTGATGATCCTCCTGCTCGGCGTTGGCTCGCTGACGTTGATGCCGATCGCGGGCATGCTCATGGCCCGCTTGGGGTCGCGCCGCGTGGTACGGGTCATGTCCGTCCTGCTCCTGCCGGCGCTGCTGTTCCTGACCTATGCCGACAGCGTCTGGCTCGCCGCCCCCGCCATGTTCTGGTTCGGCGGCTTCATGGGAGCGATGGACGTGGCCATGAACACCAATGCGGTGGCGGTCGAGAAGACAATGGGCCGTGCCATCATGTCCTCCTGCCATGCCTTCTGGAGCGTCGGCGGCGTTATCGGTTCCGCAACCGGAGGCGTCATGATCGCGCATTTTGGCACTGGCCCGCATGCGATCGCCGCCACTCTCTTTGCCGCAATCCTGCTCGTCACTGCATGGCCCCATACGCTCTACGATCCGCCGCACGGAGCCGAGCCCGGGGCGAAGAAGGGCATACCCATGCAATTGCTGCCCTGGCTCTTCGGCATCATGGCGCTGTTCAGCATGGTGCCGGAAGGGGCCGTGCTGGATTGGGGTGCGCTCTATGTCCGGCAGGAACTCGGTGCCGATCTCGCTCTCTCGGGGCTGGCCTTTGCGGCCTTCTCCGGCACCATGGCGACCGTCCGCTTTCTGGGCGACCTTGTCCGCGATCGCCTTGGGGCGGTGAAGACGCTGCGCGCCTCGGGTGTGTTCGCAATCATCGGCATGATTCTCGCGGGTCTCGCGCCGGATGCCTGGGTCGCGATCGCCGGCTTTGCTATCTGCGGTCTCGGAATTGCCAACATGGTGCCGATCGCATTTTCCGCAGCAGGAAATATTCCCGGCATGGCGCCAGGAACCGGCATGTCGGTGGCGACATTCATGGGCTATTCCGGTCTTCTGGCGGCACCCTCGCTGATCGGCTTTACCGCCGAGCATACCGGTTTTGCGCCGATCTTCCTGTTCCTGCCGGTTCTTTTCATCACCGTCCTTCTGCTCTCGCCGCTCGCGCGCTATGCGGACAACATTCGTAAAGACTGATCAGACGAAGCTCAGCGTCTTCCCGAGCGGAAGTTCGCGCATGCGTTGACCCGTCAGGGCGAAGACGGCGTTCATCAATGCAGGCATGGATGGCGGGGTGCCCGGCTCGCCCGCGCCGCCCATGAAGGGCGATTGCTGCAGGATCTCGACCGTAATCGCCGGCGCCTGGTTCATGCGGAGCGGCGCGAAGTCGCTGAAGTTCTGCTGCTCCACCATGCCATCGGCAAACGTGACCTCCTGACTGATTGCGGCGGAGAGACCAAAGATGATGCCGGACATCATCTGTGCCTCGAAGATGCCGGGATCGAGCACCACCCCTGGATCGGCAGCGCACCAGACCTGTTCGACCTTGATGCCATCAGCTGTCTCGGCAATCTCCACCACCTCCGCCACGTGGGTGCCGAAGGAAAGCGTGTAGGCAAGCCCGCGGGCACGGCCCTCCGGCAAGGGCTTCGTCCAGTCCGCCATGCTGGCCACCTTTTCCAGTACGCCGAGGGCTGCGGGGCTGTCTTTCAGCAGGCGGCGGCGCAGCTCGAGCGGGTCGATCCCGCCCTTTGCCGCGACTTCGTCCAGGAAGCATTCCTGCATCACCGCATTGATCGAATAGCCGACCGAGCGCCACGAGCCCACGGGAACCGGCAATGGCACCTTGCGCGCATCGATCCGGTGGTTCGGGATCGCATAGGGCTGGTTATATGCGCCGTCGAGCATGGTGTTGTCGGGTCCGGCGATGGGCAGAAGCGGTGCAATCCGGCCGACCATGTCCGTGATGACAGACTGGCTGGCAATCGAGCCGGTGATTGCGAGCGGCATGCCGTCCGCGCCGATGGCAGCGCGATAGCGACCGATCGCGGCAGGCCTGTAGAAGCCATGCGTCATGTCCTCCTCGCGGCTCCAGGTTACCTTGACCGGCCGTCCATCGGCCTCCATGGCGAGCCTGATGGCGTAATCGCAGTAATCCGCTTCCAGACGCCGCCCGAAGCCGCCACCGAGGCTGGTGGTGTTGATCTCGATCTTGTCTGCCTGCACGCCGGAAATGCGTTCGGCGATCATCTTGACCACGCCCGGCGCCTGCGTCGGAGCCCAGATGGTCAGCCGACCGTTCTTGAACAGCGCCGTGGCATTCATCGGCTCCATGGTGGCATGGGCAAGGTGCGGAAGCCTGTAGCTCGCCTCGATCTGGCGCTCCGCCGGCGTCTCCGCCAGCGCCCTCTCCGGATCGCCGAGGGTGCGCAGATGAAATGGGCTCGCGGTATCAAACGCCGCGTCGAGTGCTGCGAAGATCGATTGTGTCGAGACGGGCTCTGCCGGCTTCTCCCATTCCACAGTCACCGCATCTGCAGCCTGCATAGCCCGCCATGTATTGTCGGCTATGACTCCAAACCCATTCCCGAACGGGCTTTCGATCCGCACGACCTTGCTGACGCCGCGCATCTTCAGGGCCGCCGCGCCATCTAACGCCTTCAAGGCCCCGCCCGGATAGGGCGACATGCGGATCGTTGCATGCAGCATGTCAGGCAGGTCCACGTCGATGCCGTAGATCGGCGCACCGGTGACCTTGGCAGCCATGTCAACCCGCTTCTGCGGCTGCCCGAGAAGACGCCATTCGGATCTTTGCCGCAGCGGCGGCAAGGCGGAAAGCTCGATCTTCGCAGCGTCGAGCGCAAGCTCGCCATAGGTGAGGGTCTTGCCCGTGGCCGCGTGCCGGACGCTGCCGCGCTCCGTGGTCAGTTCGGATACAGAAACGCCGAGACGATTTGCTGCCGCCTGTTTCAGCATCTCCCGCGCCATGGCGCCGGCCTGCCGCATGGGGTCGAAGCCATCGATGGTGGAGGAGGAGCCGCCGGTGAACTGCAGGCCGAGGAACTTCGCTATGACGCCCATCGCACCCCGCACGCCCTCTGCAGTGAAGCCTTCATCGAAGCGAGGAACCGGCGCACCTTCCGAGATCGCTGCCCGATTGTAATAGGCTGCAGCAGCCGGCCCATGTTCCACTTGGATCTGGTCGAGGCCGACGTCGAGTTCCTCGGCCACGAGAGCAGCGAGCGTGGTCGAGACGCCCTGGCCCATTTCTGCCCTGGGAACGATGACTGTGATGTGGTTGTCGGTCGCGATCTTGATATAGGCGTTGAAGCTCGCCTCGTTCTCCGCGAGCCCCTTCGTCAGGGGATTTGCGAAGGGCTGGCCGTATTTCCAGTAGCCGAAGGCCGCACCTCCTGCCAGGGCGGCAGTGCCGAAGAGAAAGGTGCGGCGGGCGATCTTGCCGAGACTTGCCATGGCTCAGGCTCCCGTTCTCATGAGGGCCGCCGCGCGGTGGATCGCCGCGCGGATGCGCGGATAGGTGCCGCAGCGGCAGAGATTGCCGCTCATCGCCTCGTCGATGTCCTGATCGGTAGGCGAGGGGTTGTGCTCGAGCAGGGCGACCGCAGTCATGATCTGGCCCGCCTGGCAATAGCCGCACTGGGCAACCTGTTCCTCGATCCAGGCCTGCTGCACGGGATGATAGGTGCCACCTGCCGCAAGGCCGTCGATCGTGCGGACGTTGTCGGTCACATCGGTCAGCGCGGTCTGGCAGGATCGGACCGCCTCATTGCCGATGATCACCGTGCAGGCGCCGCAGAGCCCTGCACCACAGCCGTATTTCGGGTCCTTTACATGAAGCTCGTCCCTGAGCACCCAGAGTAGCGGCATGTCCGGCTCGACATCGAGCTCATGCTCCTTGGCATTCACGGTCAGTTTCATCCGCAATTCCTCCCGGAGTAACGACTTACTAATACGTCAACGACAATGGTATTTGCAAATGATCTGCGCGCTCATGCCGCCGTCCGGTCACGCCAAACTTCGACCGCAAAACTTGACAAGAACTCCCCCTTCCTCCACCTGAAGTCCACGTTTCCAAGAACAGCGCGCGAGAGCAAGATGACCTCGACCAGCGAATATGATCCGAAGCCCCGCCGCGCCACCGTGGCGGTTGATGTGGGTGGCGTGATCGTCGGCGGCGGTGCCCCCGTCGTCGTCCAGTCCATGACCAATACGGACACGGCAGATATCGACGCGACCGTGGCCCAGGTCGCGGCCCTGCATCGCGCGGGCTCCGAGATCGTCCGCATCACCGTCGACCGCGACGAGAGCGCCGCCGCCGTGCCGCGCATCCGGGACCGGCTGCAGCGGCTGGGGCTCGACGTGCCGCTGGTCGGCGATTTCCACTATATCGGCCACAAGCTGCTGGCCGATCATCCCGACTGTGCCCAGGCGCTGGCGAAATATCGCATCAACCCGGGCAATGTCGGCTTCAAGGACAAGAAGGACAAGCAGTTCGCCGACATCATCGAAATGGCGATCCGCTATGACAAGCCTGTCCGCATCGGCGTGAACTGGGGTTCGCTCGACCAGGACCTTCTGACGGCGCTGATGGACCGGAATGCTGCCGAAGGCTCGCCGCTCTCGGCCCGCCAGGTCATGCATGAGGCGATCGTGCAGTCGGCGCTGATATCGGCCAACCTCGCCGAGGACATCGGTCTGCCGCGCAACCGCATCATCCTTTCGGCCAAGGTCAGCCAGGTCCAGGACCTGATCGCCGTCTATTCCATGCTGGCCGAGCGCTCCAACCATGCGCTGCATCTGGGGCTGACCGAGGCCGGAATGGGGTCGAAGGGCATCGTCGCTTCCTCTGCCGCCATGGGCTATGTGCTGCAGCACGGCATCGGCGACACGATCCGCGTCTCGCTGACACCGGAGCCGAACGGCGACCGCACGCGCGAGGTGCAGGTGGCGCAGGAACTGCTCCAGGTCATGGGCTTTCGGCAGTTCGTACCTGTGGTCGCTGCCTGCCCGGGCTGCGGCCGGACCACTTCGACGGTCTTCCAGGAGCTTGCAAGCCGCATTCAGGACGACTTGCGCAAGAACATGCCGGTCTGGCGCGACAAGTATCCGGGCGTCGAGGCGCTGAACGTTGCCGTCATGGGCTGTATCGTCAATGGTCCGGGCGAGAGCAAACATGCCGATATCGGCATCTCGCTTCCGGGCACCGGCGAAAGCCCCGCGGCTCCCGTCTTCATCGACGGGCAGAAGGCGGCGACACTGCGCGGCCCGAACATTGCCGCCGACTTCGAGGCTATGGTGGCGGATTACATCGAGAAGCGCTTCGGCCGGCGCAGTGCAGCGGAATGAAGCGATGAGCAAGTACTGGTCTCCGATCGTCAGCCAGCTGAAGCCCTATGTGGCCGGCGAACAGCCGAAGCTGCAGAATCTCATCAAGCTCAACACCAATGAAAACCCCTATGGTCCCTCGCCGAAGGCGCTTGCCGCGATCCGCGAGGCGGCCGACGATCGTTTGCGGCTCTATCCGGACCCGGCCTCGACGGCGCTCAGGGAGAGCATCGGGCGGCTGCACGGCGTGCCGGCCGAAGACGTCTTCGTCGGCAACGGGTCGGACGAGGTGCTCGCGCATGTCTTCAACGCGCTTCTGAAGCACGACCTGCCGCTTCTCTATCCGGACATTTCCTACAGCTTCTACCCGACCTATAGCCGCCTCTATGGCATCGAGGCCGTGGAAGTGCCGCTGCGAGAGGATTTCAGGATCGACTTTGGGGGTTATGACCGGCCCTGCGGCGCGATCATCTTTCCCAATCCCAATGCACCCACCGGCATAGCGGTCGCTCTCTCCCGGATCGAGGCGCTTGCGAAGGCAAAGCCGGACGCGGTCATCGTGGTCGATGAAGCCTATGTGGATTTCGGGGCGGAAAGCGCCATTCCGCTGACCCGGACCTATCCGAACATCCTCGTCGTGCACACGCTGTCGAAGTCGCGCTCGCTCGCGGGTCTGAGAGTTGGCTTCGCGATCGGGCAGCGTCCACTGATCGACGCACTGGAGCGGGTGAAGGACAGCTTCAATTCCTATCCCATCGACCGCCTCGCCGAAGCCGGTGCAACGGCTGCCATCGATGATGTCGAATGGTTTGAAGCGTGCCGCCAGAAAGTCATCCGGAGCCGCGATGCGCTGACCGGAAAGCTGGAGCGCCTGGGCTTCGAGGTTCTGCCGTCCGCCGCCAACTTCGTCTTTGCCCGTCATCCGGACCGGGACGGCGCCTGGCTGCAGCAGGAACTGCGGGCCCGGTCCGTCATCGTCCGCCACTTCGCCAAGCCGCGGATCGGCCAGTACCTGCGCATTTCGATCGGCACGGATGCGGAATGTGATGCGCTGGTCGAGGCGCTGACGGAGATCCTGGCGCTCAACGGCGGAGCTAGAGAACGCCTAGCAGGAGAGTGATGCCCGCATAGCCGAAGAGCAGCGCCATGACCGTCTCGATCGGGCGGGAGAGGCGCTGGTAGGCGTTGAGCACGCTCGGCATGGAGAAGAGCAGGGCATAGCTCAGGAACACGATGGAACCGATCAGCAGGCATCCGCCGACAAAGGTCAGCGCATGGCGAGGCCCCGCATCCGCCGGCAAGGCAAGTGACGCCAGCATGATCCAGGCCATGACCGCCTTGGGATTGGTGAGGTGCACGCCGTAGCCTCTGAGATAATGGCGCAGGGACCTCTCTTCCGACACCTTTCTTGTTGCGTGGGTCTTGCTTTCGCGCATGGCTCTCCTGGCCGCATTGAAGGCGAGCCAGAGCAGGTAGCTGCCGCCGATCGCCTTGATGACGGTAAGCGCCTGCGGATGGGCCTGAACCAGCGCCGCGACGCCCGCAAGGGTCAGGACGGCCCAGGTGATCGACCCCGAGAGGATGCCGAGCGCGAGGCAGATACCGGCTTTCCTGCCGGCCTGTGCCGAGGTGCCGATGATGGCCATCACGCCCGGACCCGGCGAGGCCGTCGCTACGAAATAGGCGCTCCAGGCAAGCCCGAACTGGCTGATCAGGGGAATGTTCGGCATATGCGGCATCTCCTTGCGATGAGGCAAGGCTAGCCGGGCATGGGCTCTTCCAGAAGCTGCCAACTTGTCCTGAGGACAAGATTGCGGGAAGCGATCAGTTCCGCCGGCTGGCGACGAAGGCGGCGGCCTGCTTGAGGATGCCTGCCTTCTCGCCATAGGGTGCCAGCAGGTCATCGGCTTCCGAAACCAGGCGGGTAAGGCTCTCGCGCGCCCAGTCCTCGCCGTGCAGGGCGACGAGCGTGCCCTTGCCGCGGGCGGCGTCCTTCTGTGTCGCCTTGCCCAGGGTCGCGGCGTCGGCAGTGAGATCGAGGAGATCGTCGGCGAGCTGGAAGGCAAGGCCTATCTTCTCGCCGAAAAGCCTCAAGCGCTTTCGGTCATCGTCCGAGGCCCCGGCCAGGATGGCGCCGGCTTCGGTTGCAAACCGGATCAGCGCGCCCGTCTTCATGGCCTGCAGCCGGATGATTCCGGCCTCGTCCGGGCTCTCGCGTTCCGCATCGAGATCGAGCATCTGCCCGCCGGCCATGCCGCCTATGCCGGATGCGCGCGAGAGCGTAAGCACGAGCTCCACCTTGACGGCGGCATCGAGTGCCGTATCCGGTGAGGCAATCACGTCGAAGGCAAAGGTGAGCAGGCTGTCGCCCGCCAGAATGGCGGTTGCCTCGTCGAAAGCCCTGTGCACGGTGGGCTGGCCGCGCCTCAGGTCGTCGTCGTCCATGGCCGGCAGGTCGTCATGGACGAGGGAATAGCAATGCACGCATTCGAGGGCCGCTGCGACACGGAGAGCCGAAGCCCGCGGCGCATCGAAGAGGGCAGCGCTTTGCAGCACCAGGAACGGACGAAGCCGTTTGCCGCCGTTCAGAACCCCGTGCCGCATGGCAAGCCGCAGGCGCTCCGGCCGGGTGATCTCGTCGGCCGTCACGTCAACAGATAGAAGGCGGTCGAGAAGCGTCTCGATCTCCTTGGCTTCGGTCTGAAGCAATGTCTCGAAGGGCGGTGTCGTGCTCATGGCCCGCTCTTTGCCATGCCGGGGAGTGTGGAAGCAATGCTTTCCTTAAGCACGTGTCCCGTTTGGCAAAAGCCAAAGCTTTCCATGGCGGGCCAGTCAGGTTATGAGATGACATCGCGAAGGGGGCGGGTCGTCCAGTTGGGGCCAATGGTGGATACGGTACCGGATATCGAGGTGGAGAGCGAGCAGCCGATGGCGAAGTCCAGATCTGCGCTTGCCGGTTTCGCATCCCGCTATGCCCGCCCTGGCATCAAGGCCCTGATCGCGCTCGTCCTCCTGCCCTACGCGCTGATCCTCCTCTATCTTCTGCCCTTCCTGCACCCCGTTTCCACCTTCATGCTGGCCGATCTCGCGCTCTTCAAGGGCTATGACCGCCGCTGGGTCTCGTTCAACGACATATCGCCCGTGCTGGTCCAGTCGGTCATGATGTCGGAGGACGGCCAGTTCTGCGCCCATAACGGCGTCGACTGGATACAGATGCGCGGCGTCGTCGACGATGCCCTGAAGGGACGGGCGACACGGGGTGCGAGTACGATCTCCATGCAGACGTCGAAGAACCTCTTCCTCTGGAACGGGCGGTCCTTCATCCGCAAGGCCATGGAGATCCCGCTCGCACTCGCCTCCGATTTCGTCTGGTCCAAGCGGCGGATGATGGAGATCTACCTGAACATCGCTGAGTGGGGACCGGGCATCTACGGCATCGAGGCCGCGGCCCGCTATCATTTTAAGACGTCGGCCTCGAAACTCAGCCGCAAGCAGGCCGCTTTGCTTGCGGTATCCCTGCCGAACCCCTATGACCGCGTGGCGGGCAAGCCCGGCCGAGGGCTCCGCAGGCTTGCGGGCATGATCGAGCGCCGGGCGGTGGGATCGGGCGAATACATCAAATGCCTTTATGATTGACGTCAATTCAATTCGCTTTTCTCCCGGCCGAGCCCTCCCTAAGGTAGCTCGAACGGAGGATTTTGAATGACTGACCTGACGCTCTACATCGGCAACAAGAACTATTCCTCGTGGTCCATGCGGCCCTGGCTGGCGCTGACGGCCGCCAACATTCCTTTTCGCGAAGTGCTGATCCCCTTCGACATGAAGGCCGGCAATCCCCGCTTCCGCGACCTTTCGCCGACGGGCCGTGTGCCCGTGCTGCATCACGGCGATGTCAGGGTCTGGGAATCGCTTGCCATCATCGAATACGTGGCCGAACTCTTTCCGGATGCAGGGCTCTGGCCGGCTGACCGCGAAACCCGTGCCCGTGCACGCTCGGTGTCGATGGAGATGCTCTCGGGCTTCACCGCGTTGCGTGGCGCCTGCCCGATGAACCTGCGGCGCCCGAAGCGGCGCATCGACCTGCCCGAAGGCGTCGCCGCCAACGTTGCCCGTATCGAGGCGATCTGGAAGGATGCCCGCCAAAAGTCCGGCGGTCCCTTCCTCTTCGGTGCGTTCTCCGCCGCAGATGCCATGTACGGCCCCGTCGTCAACCGCTTCGAGACCTATGATCTGGTTTCGGATACGGAAACGCTCGACTACATGGCCGCCGTCAAGGCGCATCCGGCCTGGCGGAAATGGGAAGAGGCAGCCCTTGCCGAGACCTGGATCGTGGAGGAAGACGAGGCCTGACCGGCGCATGCGGAGAGAATCCGCAAAAAATGCATTTGGGGCTGGTCAAAGCGCCAATGTGCATGTATAAGCCGCCCAAATTTCCGAGATTAAACCCTCCTGTCGCCGGCCTTGTTACGGCTGGGCAAGAGGGTTTTGCCCGTCAAGTGGAGTAAGTCAAATGGCTGTACCGAAAAGAAAAACAAGCCCGTCGAAGCGCGGTATGCGCCGTTCTGCTGACGGTCTGAAGGCATCGACCTACGTCGAGGACAAGAACTCCGGCGAACTGCGCCGTCCGCACCACATCGACCTGAAGACCGGCATGTACCGCGGTCGCCAGGTTCTGACGCCGAAGGAAAGCGCATAATCAGCGCTTTCTGTCTGCGGACAGAAGATTGAACGAAGAGGCCGGCTTTCGCCGGCCTTTTTGTTTTCCGGCTTTCGTTTCAGTCGTTGAAGTGGTTTTCTCTCATCGATTGCATCGCTTCGGCATTCCGGGCGTTTTGCAAGCATCGCTGCAACCGCTCCCTCTCGATGGATGAAATCATGATCGCCGCCATTCCGCTGATGCTCGTTCCGCTTGCGCTCTACAATCTCGGCATGGTTGGACTTTTCGGAGGGGGCGGAGTGGCCGGGCTCGATCAGGTGCTGATCTCCGTTACCATGCTGTCGGGCGCGATCTGGACCCTCTCGGTCGGCGACGGCCTGATCCTCGTCGGCCTCGTCTTCCTGTTCATCGAGATCCTGAAATCCACGCGCAATTCTCAGGCCTCGCTGATGAACCACATGCTGTCGCTCCTGGTCTTTGTGGCCTTCCTGGTGGAGTTTCTGGCTGTGCGCGATGCGGCCACCCAGGTCTTTTTCATCCTGATGGTGATCGCCTTCATCGACGTCATCGCAGGATTCGCCATATCCGTTAGGACGGCGAGCCGGGACGTCTCCATCGGCCTCTGACGGGATAAGACGGATTCGGCAACGTTACAGGTTGTCGAGCTTCGTCTGCAGCGCCTTCAACTGTTCCTTGAGCTCGTCGATATCCTTGGCATCGGCCTTGCGGTTTTCCTTCTGGGCGGGCTGGCTGACGAAGGGCGAGAACATCTGCATGGCCTGCTGGAACATCTCGGTGTTCCGCTTCACCTGCTCTTCCATCAGCTGCATCGGCGCCTGCAGGTTTTTCGTCAGAGGGTTTTCACCGAAGGCGCGGCTGATCTGCTCGCGCATCTGCACCTGCTGCTCGCCGAAGGCCTTCATGGAATGCTCGAGGAAGCTTGGCACCACCATCTGCATCTGGTCGCCGTAATAGGAAATCAGCTGCCGCAGGAAGGAAATGGGAAGCAGCGTGTTGCCGGTCTTGGATTCCTGCTCGAAGATGATCTGGGTCAGAACCGAGTGGGTGATGTCCTCGCCGGTCTTGGCGTCCTGAACGACGAAATCCTCGCCCTTCTTCACCATGACCGCGAGATCGTCCAGCGTCACATAGGTGCTCGTTCCAGTGTTGTAGAGCCGCCGGTTCGCATATTTCTTGATGGTGATCTGGCCGTTGTTCTTTGCCATCTAGCACTCCCTGCCGCCCCGGCCGCACACGCCGGGACCCTCTCCGCAAGCGACTGTAAGCGCTAGAAATCCGCGTGACAATCCTCTTTGTGCGATGCGGGAAATGCTTTTGATTTATCGCAAAACTAGGACGAAAGCCGGTCTGGTATTTAGCCC
>CAMFHT010000002.1 GCA_945952245.1 uncultured Rhizobium sp.
ATCTACACGTAAGGAGTCGTCGGCAGCGTCAGATGTGTATAAGAGACAGAGCTCCGGCAGATCCTCGATGAAGCTGTGGAAACTGTCGCTGGCGAGAATGTCGAGGCCGTGGACGCCGACGTCGGCGCCGGTGCGGGTGCGGATGTCGTCCGCTTCCCGCTCGGCAGCGCGAACATTGCGGGCGGCGAGCAGCACGCTCCAGCCGGCTTTCGCATAGGTCAGCGCCGCAGCGCGGCCGATGCCGGAGGTGGCGCCGATGAGGAGCAAGGTCTTGCCCGTGGTATTCATATTCCAAGCCTCGTTGCCAGACGGGAGCTGAAACGCCCGTCGGCGCCGGTCGCGCGCCTGAGCTCCCTGAATTCATTCAACCGCGGATTGCTCGCCTCGAATACATCGCGCGATTGCCGTGCATCCTTGGCCATATAGAGCCGTCCACCCGCCTCGACAACGATGCGGTCTATTTGGTCGAGCAGCGGACGAACGCCCTCGGTGACAGGAAGATCCAGCGCCAGGGTATAGCCTGGCATGGGAAAGGACATCATGCCGGATGCCGGTCCGAGCTTTTTCAGGACGGCGAGGAAGGAGCCCCTGCCGGAGCGGGAAAAGCGCTCGATGATCTCGCCGAGCACCGCCTCCGCCCGATCCTCCGGCACGACGCACTGATGCTGCACGAACCCGCGCCGGCCATAGAGCCGGTTCCAGTCCCTGATGCCGTCGAGCGGGAAGAAATAGGGCTCCCAGTGCACGAGATGCGGCGCACCCGCCTTGCGCTGGCCAGCCCGGAAATAGGCTAGGTTGAAGGCCTTGACGCTGAGGCTGTTCAGCGCCCAGCCGGGCAGATCGACGGGCATCCCGAGCCGGGCCTGCCTGAGATCCGGATACAAGACGGCCTCCGGCATCATAGCCTTCATTTCATCCCGGGACGCATGCTCACCCGCATAGACAAGCGAGCGTCCGAGTGAGGCCCCGCGGGCGAGGCAGTCGATCCATGCGACGGAATAGGTGGCGTCGCCGGATCGGTCGAGTGCCGCAATCGCTGCCTTCAGGTCTGGCGCGACGGTGGTTTCCTGCAGGATCCAGCCCGTCTCGACCCGCTTCATCGGAAATGTCGCTTCCGCGATCACCCCTGTCAGCCCCATCCCGCCGATGCTGGCGAAGAACAGTTCAGGGTTTTCCTCACGACTGCAGGTCACGGTCTCCCCATCGGCCCTGACAAGGCGAAAGGAGGCAAGATGATCGCCGAAGCCGCCGTCGCGGTGATGGTTCTTGCCGTGCACGTCGGAGGCGATCATGCCGCCGACGGTCACGAATTTCGTGCCGGGCACGACGGGCGGGAACCAGCCGCGCGGCAGGAAGCTCTCGATGATGTCGGAGAGAAGGGTTCCGGCTTCGACTGTCAGCATGCCGGTCTGCGGATCGAAGGCGCGCATGCGGCCGAGACCCCGGCACAGCAGCGTCACCCGGTCGCCGACGGCCGCATCGCCATAGGAACGGCCATTGCCGCGCGCGATCAGGCTCGTGGCCGAAAGTGTGGCCGCTGCCAGATCTTCCGGAAACGGGCAATCCAGCAGCTGCGTCTCATGCCTTGGAAAGCGGCCCCAGCCTTCCAGCATCCCGTAAGGAAGGTTCATCTCATGCCCCGTTCGCTCGGAACACGAAGCGGCGGTCGAGCCGGTATTTCAGCGCATAACCGAGCGCCAGCCCCAGCGCGCCGCCTGTATATTTGGCAAGATCAGTCTGCCAGATGGTCCAGAAGCCGATCTCGAAGGCCCAGAAGATCAGCGTCGTGAGCACGCTGAACAGGCCGTAGAGCGTTACCTTGCGCGCTTCGCTCGCGGGCGAGGCATAGCCGTCATAGAAGATCCAGTACTTGTCGAGCAGGTACTTCACGGCGAAGCCGGCGACAGTACCGGCAAGAATCGAGGGCAGCAGCGAGCGGGTGGGAAAGGTGACGACGACCAGTTCCTGCGCCGCGAAATTGACGAGGGTCGAGAGCACGGCGAAGAAGACGTAGCGGAAGGCTGTGGTCATGCCCGGCCTCACATCGCGCCGACGAAACACATGCCGACGAGGCCGAGCGTGACGAGGCTGACCTTGTCCTTGAGGGCAAAGACGACGGGATCGTCATACATGACGCCACGGTGCGCGAGCATCAACACGCGCGCCATCCAGTAGGTGAGGATGGGTGCTGCAAACCAGAGGATTTCCGGGCGGCTGTAGAGAAGCTGCACGCTGGGGCTCGCGATATAGAGGCCGAGCAGCGTGAGGGCATTGAGACCGGCAGCGGCGGCGAGCGCGCCGACCATGCTCGTATCCTCGTTGCGGTAGTCGCGGCTCTTCGAATCCGGCAGATCCGCAGCCTTGCGCGCCATGAGCTCGACATAGCGCTTGACGAGGGCAAGTGCCAGGAACCAGCTCATCATGAAGGTGACGAGCCAGGGCGAAAGCGCCGCCGAAATGGCGACCGCCCCGCCCACGAGCCGCATGGTGTAGAGGCCGGAGAGCGCGATCACGTCCAGGATCATCTTGCGCTTCAGGAGGAAGGAATAGGCCGTCGTCAGCGCATAGTAGAGCGCGAGCACCCCGGTGAAGGCAAGGGATATGGAGCCGGCGACCGCAAACGCCAGCACAAGCAGCAGCGGGATCGCCGCCAGCGCCTGCGAAAGCGGAATGTCGCCACAGGCAAGTGGCCGGCGGCATTTCGTGCGGTGCGCCCGGTCGTCCTGGAGGTCGACGAGATCGTTGAGCAGGTAGACGCTGGAGGCGCAGAGCGAGAAGGCGATAGCCGCCATCAGCGCGGTCAGCGCATTGCCAAGGGTGAGGAGATGATCGGTGAAGAGCGGCACGAAGACCAGCGCATTCTTGGCATATTGATGCACGCGCAGGAGCTTCGCCCAAGTGCGCCAGGTCGGCCGCTCATGGGTGAGGTGCTCGACATCGGCATGGCTGGTCAGCTGCTGCGTGACGCAGTTCGGCGTACGGATGGCATAGGCCTTGGCGGCATGGCGCCAGACGGGAAGGTCGGCCTTGTCATTGCCGATATAGTCGAAGCCGCCCTCGCCGAATTCGCGGACCAGGATCGCGGCCTTGACCTCGCCAGCGCAATTGGTCGTCTGGTTGGTCGCATACCAGCCGGTGAAGAGGCCGAGATGATCTGCCACGGCAGACACCAGCCGCTCATGGCTGGCGGAGGCGAGATAGACGGGCCGTCCCTGCGCCGATGCCGCGCGGATGACCTTCAGCACTTCCTCGTCATAAGGCAGGACCGCAGGATCGAAATCGGCGGGCTCGGAAAGCCGGTGCTTCAGGCTCGCCTTGCTCTCCTTCAGCGCCCGCGCCATGTCGATCAAGGAATGCGGGCGGCGGCTGAGTTCGGAAAACGCGGTCTCGATCAGGAGATCGGAGCGCACAAGCGTCCCGTCGAGATCCACCACCAGGGGACGCGGCGATTTCGGCCGCGCGGCCTTGGTGTGGGAGATGGCAGGCTGAAGGGCGACAGTTGGCGCCGGCTCCCGCTTGTGTCGGGTTGGGCGCTCTTCCTTTCGGGGCCAGGGCCGAAATTCCAGGCCGGAGGTCGGGATATTCTGCCCTAGGTCACTCATCACTTACCTCTCGTGCCTCACTGCGGGAGGCTGTTCCAAGCGGGTAAACAGACCCCTCAGTTTATTGTTCCGGATCGCACAAGGATTGTGTCCGACCGTACAAAGCAAGTTTTGACTGTGGCTCCTTTGTCCCGGAACAGCACGGCTTGGTTCGCAGGACAGAAAAAAGCTGCCGACGGCAGAACCGACGGCAGCAAAGCAGGCCCAATGGGCCGGGGAAACCGGGAAGTAGTGTTAAGCCTCAGATATCCTTTGAAATCCTCAGGCCGTCATAAATGGCCGCATGGGTGTTGCGGGAGGCGACCGCATCGCCGATCCGGAACAGCTGGAAGGCACCGGACTGGTTGCGCAGCACCGTTTGCGCCTCGCCCTCGATCAGCTGTTCGTAGGACACTTCGCCCAGATTGCTGGAGAGGGGCTTGAGTTCGAAGTAGAGATCGTCGAGCGGAATGGTGCCGTGGTTGACGACGATCTGGTCGAAGGACTGCCGCTTCGCAACACCGCCGTAATCGCTGCCGACGGTCGCCACCAGCGCGTTTCCGGCCTTTTCGACGGCTTCGAGCCGGTAGGTGACGGTGAAGACCGTGTCGAGTTTCTGCAGCGAGCGCATGTAGGGCACCAGGTTCATGGCCATGACCTCAGGCGCGAAGGAACGGTCCGGCGTCATGATCTCGACCTTCGCACCCGTCGCGGCAATGATCTCGGCGGCCTGCAGGCCGGCATTGTCACCGGCATCGTCGTAGACCAGCACATTGGTGCCCGGCTTCACGTCGCCGGAAATGATATCCCAAGAGGAAACGACGAGATCGTTGCCGGAAGCCAGAACTTCCGTATGCGGCAGGCCGCCGGTGGCGATGATCACCACATCGGGATTTTCAGCGGTGATGATCTCGGCTTCCGCCCATGTGTTGAAGCGGAAGGTGACGCCGAGGCGTTCGCATTCGGCCATGCGCCAGTCGATGATCGAGATCATTTCCTTGCGGCGCGGGCTCTGTGCGGTGAGGCGGATCTGGCCGCCCGGCTTGTCGGCGGCCTCGAAGACGATGACCTCGTGGCCGCGCTCGGCGCAGACGCGCGCCGCTTCCATGCCGGCGGGTCCGGTGCCGACGATCACGACCTTCTTGCGGATCTCCGCCTTCGGGATCTGGTGCGGCATGGTCTCTTCACGGCCTGTCGCCGCATTGTGGATGCAGAAGGCGAGCCCGCCCTGGTAGATGCGGTCGAGACAGTAATTGGCGCCGACGCAGGGGCGGATCTGCTCCTCGCGCTTCTCCATGATCTTGCGCACGATGTGCGGATCGGTCATGTGCGCGCGGGTCATGCCGATCATGTCGACGAGGCCGGAGGCGATGGCATGACGGGCGGTCGCGACATCGGGGATGCGGGCGGCATGGAAGGTCGGGAAGTTCGTGGCCGCACGGATCTCGCCGGCAAGTTCCAGATGCGGCGCGCTCGCCATGCCCTGGATCGGGATGAGGTCGGTGAGCCCCGGATCGGTGTCGATGTGGCCGCGGACCACGTTGAGATAGTCGATCAGGCCGCTTTCCTTGAGCCGGCGGGAGATCTCGAGGCCTTCGGCGCGGTCGGTGCCGCCGTGCAAACGCTCGTCCGCGGTATAGCGTAGGCCCAGGATGAAATCACTGCCGACACGCTTGCGGATCGCGCCCAGCACGTCGAAGGCGAAGCGCATGCGGTTGTCGAGCGAGCCGCCATAGGGACCGTCGAGTTCATTGGTGACGGGTGAGATGAACTGGTCGATCAGGTGGCCATAGGCCTCGAGCTCCACGCCATCCATGCCGCCCGCCTTCATGCGCTCGGCCGCGTCGGCGAAATCCTTGATGATGCGCTCGATGTCCCAGTCCTCGATCTTCTTCGGGAAGGCGCGGTGGGCGGCCTCGCGGTGATGCGAGGGGGCGACGACGGGCAGCCAGTCGCCCTTGTCCCATCGTGTGCGGCGACCGAGATGGGTGAGCTGGATCATGATCGCAGCGCCCTCGGCATGGACGGCATCCGTCATGCGCTTCACCCACGGCACGATCTCGTCCTTGTAGGCAAGCAGGTTGTTGAAGACAGGCGGGCTGTCCTTCGAGACCGCCGCCGACCCCGCCGTCATGGTCAGTGCCACGCCGCCCTTTGCCCGCTCCACCGTATAACGCAGGTAGCGGTCCTTCGGCATCCCGTCTTCCGGATAGGCTGGCTCGTGCGAGGTCACGATGATGCGGTTGCGGAGCGTGAGGTGCTTGAGCTGGAACGGCTGAAGAAGCGGATCAATGGACATCGGTGAGGCTCCGGCAGTGGATTTTCTTTGAACGCTAATCGGGAATGTACACAAGTGTCAACAATGAAAACAGGGGCATCAAGTAAATTGACATAAGTGTACATTATGCTTGCGCACCGCCTGCGCCACCGCTAGATTTCTGCCCATGGAAGAGAACCCGACCGAAACCGGCTGGCGCGGATCGCCGGATGTCTGGCTGGAGGCTGCCTATCAGGCGCTCCTCGAAAACGGCGTCGATTCCGTCAAGATCCTGCCACTCGCCAAGCGCCTCGGGCTTTCGCGCACGAGCTTCTACTGGTTCTTCCGGGACCGGGAGGAACTGCTTGCCGGCCTGATCGGGCGCTGGCGGGAGAAGAACACGGGCAATCTCATCCGCCAGACCGAGGCTTACGCGGAAAGCCTTGCGGAGGCGGCACTCAACGTCTTCGACTGCTGGCTGGACAAGGACGTCTTCGATTCGCAGTTCGAATTCGCCGTCCGCAGCTGGGCCTTGCAGTCGCCCGAGATACTCGCCGAGGTGCAGAGCGCCGACCAGGCACGGCTCGAGGCGCTGCAGCGCATGTTCCTGCGCTTCGGCCAGGATGGCGCGATCGCCGACGTGCGGTCCCGCACCGTCTACCTCGTCCAGATCGGCTACATCACCATGCAGACCGAGGAAGACCTTGCCACCCGCATGCGGCGCATTCCGGGCTATGTCGAGATCTTCACCGGCTTGGCGCCGGAGCAGCGCGAGCTCGACCGGTTCCATGCCCGGCACGGATACCGGGAACAGTCCTAGTCATCCCCCAAAGATCTTGAACCGGAGGATATCGTGAAACCCGCCTTCCCGCATCTCTTCTCGCCGCTCAGGATCCGCAACCACACCCTGCGCAACCGCATCGTCTTCGGGGCGCACACGGCGAACATGGCGGTGGAAGGCCTGCCGACCGAACGGCATGCGGCCTATTACGAAGAGCGGGCGCGCGGCGGGGCGGCGATGATCGTGGTCGAGCCCATGCCGGTTCATCCTGCAGCCGTGCTGACCCGCGGCAATTTCCGCCCCTCAGACGACAGCGTGATCCCCCACTTCCGCAGGGTGACGGAAGCCATCAAGCGGCATGGCGCGGTGGCGATCCAGCAGCTCTACCACATCGGCGCCCATGGCGATTCCGACAATTCCTACCATCCTCACTGGTCCCCCTCCGGCCTGCCGAGCTATCACGACAGCGACGGCAGCCATGCCATGACGGTCGCGGAGATCGAGGAAACGATCGACGGCTTCGTTCAGGCAGCACGGCGGTGCCGGGAGGCTGGCTTCGACGGCGTCGAGGTCTGGGCCGCCTATCTTGGCATGGTCGACCAGTTCTGGACACCCTGGACCAATCGCCGCGAGGACGAATGGGGCGGCAGCCTCGAAAACCGCACCCGCATGTCGCGTGAGATCCTGACCCGCATCCGCAGGATCTGCGGCGAGGACTTCATCATCGGCCTTGCCGTCAGCGACGACCCGATGAATTCAGTCAACCTGCAGAAGGAGGAACTCGCGGAGATCGTGGCATTGCATGACCACGAGCACCTCTTCGACTACGTGACCTGCGGTTCGGGCGGCTATCTCGACTTCTACCGGCTGATGCCGACCTTCATCTTTCCTGAAAAGCTCGGCGCCGATCTGGCGGCGACATTGAAAAGGGTGGTGAAGAACGGCGTCGTCACCGCCGAGAGCCATATCCGCACCCCCGAAAATGCGGAGACGGTGCTTGGCGAAGGAGCGGCCGATCTCGTCTCCATCGTTCGCGGACAGATCGCCGATCCGCATCTCGCCAGCAAGGCCGCCGATGGCCGGGCGGAGGATATCCGCGGCTGCATCTCCTGCAACCAGATGTGCTGGGGCCGGCGGTCGCGCGATTACTGGATCAGCTGTCTCATCAACCCGTCCGTGGGGCGGGAGGCGGAGTGGAACGGCGACCGCTTTCTCCCTGCCGGAAGACCGAAGAAGGTGCTGGTGGTGGGCGGCGGACCGGCCGGGCTGGAGGCAGCCCGCGCCGCAGCCGAGCGAGGCCATCGCGTGGTGCTTGCGGAGGCGTCCAGCCGTCTCGGCGGCCAGTTCCTGCTCGCCGGGCTGCAGCCGCGCCGGGCACAGATCCTCGACCTCATCGCCTGGTACGAACGCCAGCTCGAAAGACTGCAGGTCGAGGTGCGGCTGAATACCTATGTGGAGGGATCGGAGGTGGAGGGCTTTCAGGCAGACGAGGTCATCCTCGCCACCGGCTCGCTCTCGCCGGAAACCGGCTTCCAGAAGGCGCTGCCCGCAGTCGAGACGCTGCCGGGGCTGGCGAAGGGCCGCGTCTATAGCGTCGAGGCTGTCATGGCGCGGCAGGTACCGCTCGGCCAGCGCGTCATCCTCTTCGACGAACAGGGTGGCTGGCGCGCGCTCGGCACAGCCTGGAAGCTCGCGGAAGACGGACATGCGGTGATCATCGTTACCCCCGATGCCATGCTCGGCAAGGAGCTGACGCGGACGGCTGCGGACGCGCCGCTCCGCAAGATCCTCGCCCGCCTCGGCGTCACCTGGCATCTGGAGACGAGCATTCTCGAATGGCACGGGAACGGCGCGACCCTGATCGACCACAACACGGATGCGACGCGCTTTCTCGAAGGCGACTGTCTCGTCTTCTCCGGCACCCATATGGCTGCGGATGATTTGTCCCGGGAACTGCAGGGCCTCGGCATCCCGCACCGGCAGATCGGCGATTGCGCCGCCCCGCGCCAGGCCCCCTATGCCTTCTACGAGGGCCGCAAGGCCGGGCTGGAGGTCTGACGATGGCGGAGACGCTCCGGCTTTCACAAAGTGATGCCCACGCCCTCGCCGTCAGCGCCTGCCTTGCTGCCGGGGCAGACGAAGCGGCAGCGCAATCGCTTGCGGACGCGACGCTCTCGGCCCACCTGAACAAGCGGCTGGAGGTCGGGTTTCCGCATTTCCTCGATTATCTCGCGGGCATCGAGGCGGGCCGGATCAATGGCAAGGCGGCACCGCGAATCGAGCGGCCCCTCCCCGGCCTTTTCCGCGCTGATGCGGATGGCGGTATTGCGCAGCTAGGTTTCGACCGGGCCTTCGCCGATTTCACGTCCGCCGCGAGAACCCTCGGGGCCGCCATCTTTACCCAGCGCAAGAGTTTCACCACGGGCGAGCTCGGCTACTATGTCCGGCGGCTGGCGAAGGAAGGGCTGGTTGCGATCGCTTTCACCAATGCCAATGCCTTCATGGCGCCCGCGCCCGGCATGCCGAAGGTCTATTCCACCAATCCGCTGGCCTTCGCCTATCCGCTCGGGGACGGGCACCGGCCCGTTGTGATCGATCAGTCCTCGAGCGCGACGGCCTTCGTCAACATCGCGGCCGCCGCGCGCAAGGGGGAGAGGCTCGAACAGGGCATTGCCGTCGACGCCGCGGGCAACCCGACCACGGACCCGGCGGAAGCGATCCGCGGCGCGCTCCTGCCCTTCGGCGGCCGCAAGGGCGCGAACATCGCGCTCATGGTGGAACTGATGGCGGTGGGGCTCGCAGGCGCGTCCTGGTCCAGGGACATGCCGGATTTCCAGAACGGGAATTCCACGCTCGATGCCGGGCTGACGGTCATCGCCATGCTCGCGGGGGTCGAGCCCGACATGACCGCCGGTCGCGGCGCGGATTACATAAAGAGCTTGAAGGAAGGGGGCATTCACGTGCCCGGCACGGGCAGGCTCCCGGAGGAGCCCGACATCGTCCTCGATGCAGCGCTTGTTGCCGCGATCAGGGCTTACCTCTGAACCCGGTTGTCAGTCGTCCCAGACACTCTGCGGCATGTGAAACCCCGGCGGCAGGTCCGACGCAGCATAGACCGGCTCGTCCAGCTGAGGCGGCGGAGACGGTTGCGGCCTGATCACGCAGGCTGCGGCGACGGCCCGGATCGCGAGCGGCCGGTAATTCTCCAGAATTGCCGGCGCTGTGTCATCGCGTTTCTCTACCATGTGAGCCCCCTGAATCGACGGAGGCCGATCCCTTTCGGGGTCCGGCCATCCGATCCTTAGCCGATCGTCATCAGGCTGGCATTGCCGCCGGCGGCGGCGGTGTTGATGGAGGTCGAGACCTCCTCCAGCAGCCAGTTCAGGCCGTAGGCCTCGTCGTCTTCCGCGACCTCCTTCGAGGTTGCCGACTGGACGAGCACCAGCGGGCCGTCGAGGCGGGCGATCTTGCGGTTGACGTCGCGCACCCGCTCCGCATCGCCCTCGATCAGCGCGCCGGCAAACGGGCCATCGGCATTCCAGTCCGCGCTCCAGGTCACGCGGGCGGAAACGCTGGAAGGCAGGCCGGCGAGCGCCGTTTCAAGGCCGCTTGCGCGGTCGATCACCACCTCGTTGCCGGTCGCAAGGGCTGCGGAGAGCTGGCGGTAGAGGCCTTTTGCAGTTTGCGGGACGAGCAATACCTTGCCGCGGGCGTGGAGCGCGTAGAGGTTGCGCTCGCCGACCGGGCCCGGCAGTTCCTTGATGAGGCCGAGCGCCGAGAGGCCGCCGAGTTCGCGTGCGGCGGCGGCTTCCGGATTGTGGCCGCGGCTGCCGAGCCAGCTTGCAAAGTCGCGCAGCGCGGGATCGGAATGCACCGAACTGTGCTGCGGCGGCACCGGCGCTTTCTGCACCAGCCGTCCGATATAGAGCGGACCACCTGCCTTCGGACCTGTACCCGAAAGCCCGCGCCCGCCAAAAGGCTGAACGCCGACGACTGCGCCGATGACATTGCGGTTCACATAGAGGTTGCCCGCCTTCACTCGGCCCGTCACATGGGCGATGGTTTCGTCCAGCCGCGTGTGCAGGCCGAAGGTCAGGCCATAGCCGGTGCGGTTGATCCCGTCGATCAGCGCGTCGAGATCCTCGCGGCGATAGCGGATGACATGCAGCACCGGACCGAACACTTCCCGCTTCAGGTCGGACAGCGTCTGGATCTCGATGATCGTCGGTGGCACGAAGGTGCCAAGTTTGGCCTCTTCCGGAAGCGGCAGCTGCTCCACCTTTGCACCGAGCCCGCGCATGCGGTCGATGTGCTTGTCGATGCCGTCCTTCGCCTCTGCGGTGATGACCGGGCCGATGTCGACGCTGAGCCGGTCGGTGCGGCCGAGCGACAGCTCCTGCAGCGCGCCCTTCAGCATGTCGAGAATGCGATCGGCCACGTCCTCCTGCAGGCAGAGCACGCGCAGTGCCGAGCAGCGCTGGCCCGCGCTGTCGAAGGCGGAGGCGATGACATCACCCACCACCTGTTCGGCAAGGGCGGATGAGTCCACGATCATGGCGTTCTGACCGCCGGTTTCGGCGATCAGCGGAATGGGCTTGCCTGCCGGCGAAAGGCGTTCGGCAAGCTCGGCCTGGATGAGACGCGCGACTTCGGTGGAGCCGGTAAACATCACGCCCGCCGTCTCCGGCGCCGCGACGAGCGCCGCGCCCAGCTTGCCGTCGCCCGGCGCGAACTGCAGGGCACCCAAGGGAATGCCCGCCTCGTGCAGGATCTTCACGCTTTCCGAAGCGATGATCGGCGTTTCGTCGGCGGGCTTTGCGATGACCGCATTGCCCGTCACCAAGGCTGCCGCCACCTGGCCGGTGAAGATCGCGAGCGGGAAGTTCCAGGGGCTGATGCAGACCACGACACCCAGCGGGCGGTGGTTGACGCCCAGCGTCTTGCGGGCCTGTTCGGCATAATAGCGCAGGAAATCGATGGCTTCGCGCACTTCACCGATGGCATTCGCCGCCGTCTTGCCGGCCTCCCGCATGGCGATTGCCATCAGCACCTCGATACGGGCCTGCATGAGGTCCGCGGCGCGGTCGAGGCAGGCGGCGCGCTCCATGGGCGAAACCGCAGCCCAGGCATCGACGGCGGCGGCGGCAAGACGCGCGACCTTGCCGGCATCGTCCGGCTTCAGCTCGGTGACGCGGCCAACCTTGTCCGTGTGGTCCGCCGGGTTCACGACGTCGCGGGAGACACCGTCGGCAGAGCCATCTGCGAGGATGGGCAGCGCGGTCCAGTCCTCGGTCACCGTGGCAGCGAGCCTGCCCGCCAGTTCGGCAAGCACGGTCTCATTCGCGAGATCGAGGCCCGACGAGTTCCGGCGGTCGCGGCCGAAGAGCCGGTCCGGCAGGGCGATCTGGTCATGCGGCATGCCGACGATCGGCATGGCCTCGACCACGTCGACCGGATCGGCCGTCAGTTCGTCGACCGAGACGTTCGGATCGGAAATGCGGTTGACGAAGGAGGAGTTGGCGCCGTTTTCCAGCAGGCGGCGCACCAGATAGGCAAGCAGCGTTTCATGCGTGCCGACGGGGGCGTAGATGCGAGCCGGGCGATCGAGCTTGTCCTTGCCAACGACCTCGTCATAAAGCGGCTCGCCCATGCCGTGCAGGCACTGGAACTCGTACTTGCCGGTGGAGAAATCCGGGCCGGCGAGGTGGTAGATGGTCGCGAGCGTCTGCGCATTGTGGGTGGCGAACTGCGGAAACACCGCATCGCCGGCGGCGAGCAGCTTGCGGGCGCAGGCGATGTAGGCGACGTCGGTGTGGACCTTGCGGGTATAGACGGGGAAACCTTCCAGACCTTCGAGCTGGGCGCGCTTGATCTCCGCATCCCAGTAGGCGCCCTTGACGAGGCGCACCATCATGCGCCGGCCCGAGCGGCGGGCGAGGTCGATGATGAAATCGAGCACGAAGGGGCAGCGCTTGCCATAGGCCTGCACCACGAAGCCGAGACCGTTCCAGCCGGCGAGATCGGGATCGAGGCTGAGGCTTTCGAGGAGGTCGAGCGAGAGCTCCAGCCGGTCGGCTTCCTCGGCGTCGATGTTGAGGCCGATGTCGTAGCGCTTGGCGATCAGCGCCAGCTGCTTGACGAGCGGCAGGAGCTCGCCCATCACCCGGTCCGCCTGGGTGCGGGCATAGCGCGGATGCAGTGCCGAAAGCTTGATGGAAATGCCCGGCCCCTCGTAGACGCCGCGCCCGCCGGCGGCCTGGCCGATGGCGTGGATGGCGTTTTCGTAGTCGCGGTAATAGCGCTTGGCGTCCGCTGCCGTCGTCGCGGCCTCGCCCAGCATGTCGTAGGAGTAGCGGAAGCCGCGGGCCTCCAGCGGGCGGGCGCGCTTCAGGGCCTCCTCGATGGTCTCGCCGGTCACGAACTGCTCGCCCATCATGCGCATGGCCATGTCGACGCCGCGGCGGATGACCGGCTCGCCGGCCCGCGCGATGAGGCGGGTGAGCGCAGCACCGAGGCTCCGGTCGCTGACGGTGGAGGTAAGCTTGCCGGTGACGACGAGACCCCAGGTGGCGGCATTGACGAAGAGCGACTTCTGCCCGCCGATATGGGACTTCCAGTCGCCTTCGGCGATCTTGTCGCGGATCAGCGCATCGCGGGTCTCGGTATCGGGAATGCGGAGCAGCGCCTCGGCAAGGCACATCAGCGCGATGCCTTCCTGGCTCGACAGCGAATATTCGTGCACGAGGCCTTCGACGCCGGTGCCGCGGTGCTTGGCGCGAAGCGCTTCGATCAGCGTGCGGGCGGTGCGGGCGATCGCGGCCTTCATCTGCGGTTCGACACGGGCGGCATCCGCCAGCGGACGCACGCAATCCGGCTCCGGACGACGATAGGCGTCGGTAATCCTGCGGCGAAGCTCCGTCTGCGGACGGATGGGGGGAGCGAAACGGGCGAAGGGCGTGTGAGCCATGAATGTCTCTCGACGGGTTTGAGGACCGGGCTTCAAGGGCCGGCACCGGGCATTCCGAAACGTGAGCGTGACGATAGCACAGGCTTGTAATTCGTTCAGACTTGTTTTAGCCGATCTTCAATGCAAATGATCTTTTAAATTGTCTCTGGAAAGGCAAATTCGCCATGGCACCCCTCCCCGGCAGTGAATTGGACGCCTTCGACCGGAAGATTCTCGAGATCCTGGCGGAGGATGGCCGCATTTCGATCACCGACCTCGCCAACCGCGTCGGCCTTTCGAAGACGCCGTGTCAGCAGCGCTTCAAGAAACTGATCGCCGAGGGCTATATCGACGGCTTTCGGGCCGTGCTCAATCCTTCGAAGATGGGGCTCGACCACATCGCCTTTGCGGAGGTGAAACTCACCAATACCAGCGAGGAGGCGCTGAGAGCCTTCAACGCGGCGGTGAAGAAGATCATCGAGGTCGAGGAGTGTCACATGATCGCCGGCCGCTTCGATTACCTCCTGAAGATCCGCACCCGCGACATCAAGCGCTATCGCCACGTGCTCGGCGAACGCATCTCCGCCCTCCCCTATGTCGCAAGCACCTCTACCAACGTGGCCATGGAGACGGTCATCGGCAACTGGAACAATCCCGGCGGGCAGTTCGGCTAGGCTTCAAGCACGACCTCATGGGGCGCGGATGGGCACGTTTGCAGTCGGGCCGAGCGATAGCCTGTCCATGAGGCTAACGGCTCTGCGCGATGGTGTGAGCGACTGCCCGATATCGTAATCCGGAAGGCATGGGACGGCCAGTATCAATGCACGCAACGCAAAGGCCAATCCTTGCGCTCCTGATACTCCTCCTGCTGGAGGCGGCGCTGGTCATCTCCTGGAGCGCCGGATTCGTGGGCACCCGCTTTGCCGTCTCGCATGCGCCAATCTTCCTCGTGCTCTTCTGGCGCAACCTGACCTCCGGGCTCATCCTCCTTCCCTTCGCCTTCTTCATCGGGCCGCGGCTGGAGCTGAAGGAAATTGCCGCGCAGATGCTGTTCGGGGCACTCGGCATGGGCGCCTATCTCGCAAGCTTTGCGCTGGCGCTCGACCAAGGCGTGCCGACGGGGCTCGTGGCGCTGATAGCGGACATGCTGCCGCTGGCGGTCGCGGTTCTTTCCTGGCCCATGCTCGGACATGTTCTGACGCCGCGGCAATGGCTGGGCTCGGCGCTCGGCGTTGCGGGCGTGGTGATTGCGTCTGCCGCCTCGCTCAGTCTCGCGGCCGTTCCGCTCTGGGCCTATGGCCTGCCGGTTGCGGGAACGCTGTGCTTTGCGCTGGCAACGCTGTTGCACAAGCGGAGCACCGCGGCGCGGGCCTCGGTGGTCCAGAGCCTTGCGATCCAGTGTCTTTCGGCGGCCGCGATCTTCTCCGTTTTTGCCGCGCATGAGGGAAGCCTCGCGCCGATCATGGATGCGAGCTTCATCGGCGGCATCCTGTGGCTGGTCTTCGTCGCAACCTATGCTTCGTGGAGCCTCTACCTCGTGGCACTGCGTAAATCCTCGCCGGCGCGCGTCACCGCCGTCCTCTATCTCAGCCCGCCGGTCACGATGATCTGGGCCTGGATCATGTTCGCCGAGCCTCTGTCCTGGGCCATGGCCGCCGGCCTCGGCGTCTCGCTCCTTGGCATCATGATCATGACGCGGGACGGCAAGACCGTATCGGACTAAGGTCCGGTACGCTCGAAGACCCCCAAAACCGCCAGGGAACATCCCCACAGGCCATTCGTTCTCCTGATTGCCAAGCGAGCCGGAATTTCCTCCGGTGATCTGGAATTCAGAAAAAGAATGGACGGCCGTCATGTCGAGCGAACCGAAGTCCCATCCCGATATCGGACCCTATGAAGGTGCAGCGGGCGGGTGGGGATCGGCGAAATCGGTGACGGAGATCCTGCTCCGCGAACGCCGCCCGATCGACGGGCCGCGGCTCCTGCAGGAGCAGAACAAGCCCGATGGCTACATGTGCGTGAGCTGCGCCTGGGGAAAGCCCGCCAAGACGCATCCGCTCGAATTCTGCGAAAACGGCGCCAAGGCGACCGCCTGGGAGATCACCGCCAAGCGCACCGGCCCCGACTTCTTCGAAAAGCATACGCTGAGCGAGCTCGAAAGCTGGAGCGACCATGATCTCGAGGCGCATGGCCGCCTGACCCATCCCATGCGCTGGAACCCCGACACGGACAAGTACGAGGTGATCGCCTGGGAAAAGGCCTTCGCCGAGATCGGCCGGGAGCTGAAGGCGATCAAGCCGGAGGAGGCCGTGTTCTACACGTCGGGCCGGGCCTCGCTCGAAACCTCCTACATGTATCAGCTGTTCGCCCGGATCTATGGCAGCAACAACCTGCCGGACAGTTCCAACATGTGCCACGAAAGCACCTCCGTCGGACTGCCGGAAAGCATCGGCGCCACCGTCGGCACGGCCATCCTCTCGGATTTCGAGAACTGCGACTGCATCTTCTACATCGCCCAGAACGTCGGCACCTCATCGCCACGCATGCTGCACGACCTTCAGGACGCCCGCGACCGCGGCGTGAAGATGGTAACGCTGAACCTGCTGCGCGAGCGGGGGCTGGAGCGCTTCAAGAACCCGCAGGCACCCTCCGAAATGCTGACGCCGGCGGAAACGCAGATCTCCACCGACTACTACCAGGTGAAAAACGGCGGCGACACGGCCGCCCTGTTCGGCATATGCAAGGCGCTGATCGAAGCGGACGACGAGCTGAAGGCCTCCGGTTTCCGGGTCGTCGCCGGCGCGGACGACGAGCCGCGCGAGGAAAGCGCCGCGGCCTATGCCTTTGCGGCCTCGATCGCTGCCGCCGACAAGAAGCACGTGCTCGACCACGACTTCATCAAGCAGCACACTGCCGGCTTCGAGGAGTTCGCCGCCGCCGCCCGCGGCCATTCCTGGGCGGAGCTGGAACGCGTCTCCGGCCTGACCCGCCAGCAGATGATCGAGGCGGCCCGCATCTATGCCCATTCGGAGGCCGTTCTGATCATCTACGGCATGGGCGTGACCCAGCACCTCATGGGCGCCGACAACGTGCACATGATCGCCAATCTCGCGCTCTTACGTGGAAACATCGGCAAGCCCGGTGCCAATATCTGCGCCGTGCGCGGTCACTCCAACGTGCAAGGCCAGCGCACGGTGGGCATTACGGAAAAGCCCGGCCTCGTCCCGCTCGACAAGCTCGCGGAGCTCTACAAGTTCGAGCCGCCGCGCTGGACGGGCCAGACGTCCATCGACGCCTGCGAGGCGATTATCAAGGGCGAGGACAAGGCCTTCATTAGCCTCGGCGGCAATTTTTTGCGCGCGATCCCGGAGACCGAGACGGTGGAAGAGGCTTGGCGGAAACTGAGGCTCACGGTGCAGATCGCAACGAAGCTGAACCGCAGCCATGTGATCCACGGCGAGATCGCCTATCTCCTGCCCTGCCTCGGCCGCATCGAGATCGACGAACAGGCGACGGGGCCGCAGGCGGTCTCGATCGAAAGCTCGGTCGCGCACTTCCACGGATCGATCGGCAAGATGCTGCCGGCCAGCGAATATCTCCTGTCAGAGCCCGCGATCGTCGCAGGGATGGCGAAGGCCACGCTCGGCGAGGTCCATGTGCCGTGGGACGACTGGGTGGCCGATTACAGCCGGATCCGCGATGCGATCGAGGCGACCTATCCCGAGACCTTCCGCGCCTTCAACGAGAAGCTCTTCCAGCCCGGCGGCATCACGAGACCGGTGCCGGCCCGGGAGCGCAAATGGGTGACACAGAGCGGCAAGGCCAATTTCCTGACGCCGGACAAGCTCTTCCCCGATTTCGGCGAGGAGGCGAAAGGCGAAAACGTGCTGAACCTCGCGACGCTGCGCTCCAACGACCAGTTCAACACCACCGTCTACGGCTATAGCGACCGCTTCCGGGGTGTCGAGGGCACGCGCAAGGTGGTGTTCATGAATGCCGCTGATATCGCCCGCATGGGGTTCAGGGACGGTGATTCCGTCGATCTCACCACGGCCATCGATCGCGCGGTCACCCGCCGCATCAAGGCGTTCCGCATCGTCCAGTATGATATCCCTGCCGGCTGTTGCGCCGCCTATTTCCCGGAGGCGAACCCGCTCTTCCCGCTCTATCACCACGAGCCGAAGGCAAAGACGCCCTCCTACAAGCTGCTGCCGGTCGCAATTTCCCGCTCCGCCGAAGAACCCATGGATTGAAGCGGAGGGATTGGGGGACCGACACATGAATGCAGTGAAGGGCCGGACCGTCTTGTTTGTCGTCATCGCCCCCTTCGTCCTCACCGGCGCGGCGCTGGGCTGGCTGAGAGAAAGCCGCAGCTACCGCACCGCGCCGCCTGTCACGGCAGAGCTCGAGACCTCGCGGCTCCTGCCGATCGGCATAGGCGGTGCGCCTGCGGAGGTCTATTTCGCAAGCGGCAGCGTCTACGAGAAGGACGCCTACAATCTGAGCCAGGGCAAGCGGCTCTACGACTGGTTCGGCTGTCCCGCCTGCCACGGCGATGGACGCGGCAAGAACGGCCCCTCGTTCCTCGACGGCTGGTGGCTCTACGGGCCGGACATGGTCTCGATCATGGCCTCCATCCGAAATGGACGTCCGCACGGCATGCCGGCCTTCAGGGACAGGATGACGGAAGAGCAGATCTGGCAGCTCGCCGGCTATGTCGAGACGATCGGTGCCTACAAGGCGCTGATCGCGGCGCCGAGCCGGAACGACGGCATCCACACCCGCCCCTCCGAAAATCGCGCACCGGCGGTGATCCTCTTCGAGCAAGGGCCCGTCGGCAACCGCCGCGAACAGGGGCCGACGCCATGAAGCGATGGCTCCTCCTTTCCCTCCCGCTCCTGATCCTTGCCGGCTGCCAGTCCAGCCAGTCGGCCCTGGAAACCCACGGTCCTTCGGCACGGCACCTCGGCGACCTCATCTGGCTGTTCTCAGGCGTCGCAACCGTCATCTGGCTGCTGGTCGTGCTGGTCATGCTGGTTGCGCTCGCCCGTCTGCCGAAACATGCGGCAGAGGGTCGGGCGGAACGGGATGCCCGCATGAAGCCGGTGGTCATCGCAGCCGTCATCGCCACCGCCGTCATCGTGACCGGGCTGACGGTCGCGAGCTATTTCACCACGCGGGCGATCGGCGAACCGCGGGAGGCGGTGCTGGACATCACCGTCCGTGGCCAGCAATGGTGGTGGCAGTTTCTCTACAGCGATCCCGGCGCCGGCGGCTTCGAGACGGCGAACGAGCTGCATGTTCCGGTGGGCAAGCCCGTGCGTCTGAGGCTCGAGAGCCCTGATGTCATCCACTCCTTCTGGGTGCCGAGCCTGGCCGGCAAGATGGACCTCATCCCTGGCCGCACGAACGTTCTCACCATCAGGGCGGACCGTCCGGGCGTCTATCGCGGCCAGTGCGCGGAATTCTGCGGCATCCAGCATGGCCACATGTCGCTCTTCGTGATCGCCGAGCCGGTGGAGAAGTACGAGGCCTGGGCGGCGCTCCAGAGGTCCGCTGCCGCCGTGCCCGACGATGCGGATGCGCTGGCGGGCCGGACGGTCTTCCTCAGCAAGCCTTGCGCCGCCTGCCACACCGTGCGCGGCACGGAGGCGAAGGGCAAGACAGGCCCCGACCTCACCCATGTCGGCGGGCGCGGCACGATTGCGGCCGGCACGCTCGACAACACGCGCGGCGGCATGGCCGCCTGGATCGCCGACCCCCAGACCGTGAAGCCCGGCAACAACATGCCGCTGGTGACGCTCGCGCCGGAAGAACTGCGGCAGATATCCGCCTATATGGAGAGCCTGAAATGAGCGAGGCGCAAAGCGTGCCGCCGTCCGACACCGAGTTCGAGGACGGGATCGTCGAGGAGAGGCTCCGCCGGCTCTGGGCACGCCGGCGCGGCTTCTGGGGCGCGCTTGCCGCCGTCGACCACAAGGTCATCGGCCGCCGCTATATCGCGACCGCCTTCGTCTTTCTCGGGCTCGGCGGATTGCTGGCGCTTGCCATGCGTCTGCAGCTCGCCGCGCCAGAGGCCCGCTTCATCGATGCCGATCGCTATAACCAGATTTTCACCATGCACGGGACGACGATGATGTTCCTCTTCGCCGTGCCCGTGATGGAGGCAATGGCGGTCTATCTGGTGCCGCTGATGGTCGGCACGCGCAACATCGCGTTTCCGCGGCTCAATGCCTTCTCCTACTGGACCTATGTCCTGGGCGGCATCCTGCTCTGGGTCGCCTTTGCACTCGACGTCGGGCCCGATGTCGGCTGGTTCGCCTATGTGCCGCTGGCCGGACCGGAATTCTCACCGGGCAAGCGCGCCGACATCTGGGCGCAGATGATCACCTTTACCGAGATTGCCGCCCTCTCGGTCGCCGTCGGAATCGTGGTCACGGTGTTCAAGCAGCGCGCACCGGGCATGACGCTCGACCGTATCCCGCTCTTCGTCTGGGCCATGCTCGTGATGGCCTTCCTCGTCATCATGGCCATGCCGGCGATCATGCTGGCCAGCACCACGCTCATCCTCGACCGGCTGGTGGAGACGCAATTCTACAACCCCGCCGAAGGCGGCGATTCGCTGCTCTGGCAGCACCTCTTCTGGTTCTTCGGCCACCCGGAGGTCTACATCATCTTCCTGCCCGCAGTCGGCATGGTCTCGACCATCCTGCCCACCTTCTGCGGGCGCCCCGTTTTCGGCTATCTCGCGCTCGTCATGGCGATGATCGCAACCGGGGTGCTCTCCTTCGGGCTCTGGGTGCACCACATGTTCACGGTCGGGCTGCCGCGGCTCGGCGAAAGCTTCTTCACCGCCTCCAGCATGTCGATCGCCATTCCCGCGGGAATCCAGATCTTCTGCTGGCTCGCGACACTCTGGGACGGCAGACCGCGGTTCCAGACACCGCTCCTCTTCATCATCGGCTTCATCATCACCTTCGTGATGGGCGGGCTGACGGGGGTGATGGTCGCCTCCGTGCCTCTCGATACGCAGGTACACGATAGCTATTTCGTCATCGCCCATTTCCACTACGTGCTGATTGGCGGCGCGGTCTTCCCGCTTCTCGGCGCCATCTACTACTGGTTCCCGAAGTTCACGGGCCGGATGATGAGCGAGCGGGCCGGGAAATGGGCGTTCGGCCTGATCTTCGTCGGCTTCCACATGACCTTCTTTCCCATGCACATGCTGGGGCTGATGGGCATGCCCCGTCGCGTCTATACCTACCAGCCGGAAATGCCCTGGGGAAACATCAACCTCTTCGTGAGCCTCAGTTCGCTTATCCTCGCCTCCGGCTTCCTGCTCTTCTTCATCGACGTCGTCAGGAGCTACCGGCGCGGCGAGGAAGCGGGCGACAATCCCTGGGGTGCCTCGACGCTCGAATGGGCGATCGCCTCGCCGCCGCCGCCCTATAACTTCCGGCGCATTCCGGTGGTGGAGAGCCGCGAGCCGCTCTGGGATTGCGGCGAGACGCTGCCGGTCGCGTCCGGGCTCAGGCTCGACCGGCGGGAGCTGATCGTCACCAGTGTCGTCCAGGGCCTGCCCGAAGCGCGCGAGGCTTCGCCACAGGAATGCATCTGGCCGTTCTGGGCGGCACTCGCCACCGCCTTCCTGCTGATCTGGTCGATCTTCTCCCCATGGGCGGTGGTCTGGGGCTCGATCCCGGCAGCCGCCGCGCTGATTGCCTGGTTCTGGCCGAAGGGCACGCCGGAGGATGAAGGATGAAGGAACGGATCGCCCTCGACGCATCGCACCTTCCCCAGCACGGCATGGGCAGCGCCAGCCCATCCTGGTGGGGCACGCTCGCCTTCATGCTGATCGAGGGCACGGGCTTTGCGCTCGCGATCATCGTCTATCTCTACCTGATGACGCTCGTGCCCGCATGGCCGCCCAATGCCCCGCCGCCCGATCTCGGTCCAGGAACCTGGCTCACCGCCGTTCTGATCATCAGCGTCATTCCCAACATGCTGGTCGGGCGCTGGGCAGCGAAGCGGGAGATGAAGAAGGTCCGGATCGGCCTCGTCGTCATGTGCGCGTTCGGGATTGCGCCGCTGATCCTGCGCATCTTCGAGTTTCCGGCGCTGCACGTCTATTGGGACGACGATGCCTATGGGTCGATCAGCTGGGTCCTCCTCGGTCTCCACACCACCCATATCCTCACCGATCTCGTGGATACGCTGGTGCTGACCGTTCTGATGTTTACCCGCCACGGGAACAATGACCGCCGCTTCGGCGATGTTGAGGACAATGCCATGTACTGGAACTTCGTCGTCATCACTTGGCTTCCGATCTATGGCTGCATCTACTGGGTGACACGGCTATGATCAGCATCTACACGCTCAGCGGGCTCATCCTGCCGCCGGCGATCTGGGCGGTGATGATGCAGCTCGGTCTGATCCTGCCGCATGCGGATTGCAGGGGGCATTCCTCCTGGACCTTCGCTGCCGCTGCCCTCGCCGCCCTCCTCGCGCTCGCCGCCTCGGGCCTCTCGCGACATGCGGCTGTCAGCAGGGGTACGCGCTACTCGCTCTTCCTCGGCAATCTCAGCTTCCTGATCGGCCTTGCCTTCACCTTCGCGCTCTTCCTGCAGGGGGCAGCCTCCGCGCTGATCGATCCATGCCTGCGCTGATCGCTGTGTTCCTTCTGCTACCCGCATGGCCGGCTTTCGCCCACGGCACGGAGAGCCATGGAAATGGTTTGGGCTGTACGTTCGATTCCTGGATCGTCATGCCGCTTGCTCTCTCCGCCCTGCTCTACGTCAACGGCTATCTCCGCCTGCGCCGCCGGTCCCGGCTCGGACGCGGGTCGATCGACCGGCAGGCCCTGCTGTATGGTGCCGGCTGGCTGGTGCTTGCGGCAGCGCTGATCTCGCCGCTGCACGACATGGGCGAGCATCTCTTCACCGCGCACATGGTCGAGCACGAGCTCGTCATGGCCGTTTCGGCGCCTCTCGTCGTTCTCTCGCGCCCCTCAGCCATTCTCCTCTGGGGATTGCCGGATCGATCGAGCAGCTGGATCGGGCGCAGCGTCAACGGCCCCGTGGTCAGCAATCTCTGGAATTTCATTGCTGCCGGTGCGATGGCGACCTTGGTGCATGGGCTCGCCATCTGGGCATGGCATGTCCCCGCCCTCTTCGATGCCGCCGTGGAGAGGGTGCCGCTGCACCGCCTGCAGCATCTGAGCTTCTTTGCCTCGGCACTCCTCTTCTGGTGGGCCATGTTTCGCCGGTCGAACGAGGGCGTCGGGGCCTGGCACGTGTTTCTCACCATGCTGCACACCAGTCTGCTCGGCGCGCTGATCGCGCTTTCGCCCGTCGTCCTCTACCTCTCGCAGACACGCTATGCCGAAACCTTCGGCATGACGGCGCTCGAGGATCAGCAGCTCGCGGGCTTCGTCATGTGGATCCCCGCCGGCATCATCTATGCGCTCGTCGCCATGACCCTGCTGGCGCGCTGGATCATACAGTCAGGAAGGGAGGTGCACCGTGAACCGCTCCAACGCTGACCTGCCGCAGCTGAGACAACTGCTTGCCATCGGCCTCGCGCTCCTCGCCGCCACCGCAGCCGGCATCGTCAGCGGCATGATCGAGACGCGGAAGAAGGAGCACGACATCTCGCTCTCGCTCACGGGCGGCGATCCCTCGAAGGCACCGCAGCTGATGCGGCACTACGGCTGTGCCGGCTGCCACGAGATCCCGGGCATTCCGGGCGCGGACGGCAAGGTGGGCGGCTCGTTCGCGGGGCTGAAGGAGCGCGTCTATATCGGCGGCGTGTTGACCAACAGCACCGGCAATCTCGTCGAGTGGATCGTGGATCCGCAGCGCTTCTCGCCGAGGACCGCCATGCCTGCGACCGGAATAACCCGAGACGAGGCGCGGGACGTTGCGGCCTATCTCTACACACGGTGAGGGTCATGGATGCGGCGTCGGCCTTGCCGGCAGTCCCTTGATGTAGCGGGCAAGAGCGATCCTGTCGCCTTCCGGCAGCTGCGAGGTGTTGACGACCACGTCCGCCATGGAGGAGCCGACCCGGCCATGGTCCGGCGTCTCGCCGGTCTCCAGCATGGTTGCAATCTCCGCCTCGGTCCAGTGCCCGATGCGCTCCGGCGTGATGTTCGGCACATAGCCGACATTGCCGGCATCCGGGCCGCCCGCGAAGCGCGTCTCGGGTTTGATCGCTCCCAGAAAATTCCGCGTCGAATGGCATTGCGCGCAATGGCCGAGGGATTCCGCGAGATAGCCGCCGCGATCATGCACCGGATCGCCGTTCGCGACAGCCTCCGATTTCCGCTGCCGAAAGAAGAGGAGCTTCCAGCCGCCGATCAGCCGGCGGATCCTGAAGACGGGCGAAAGATCATGGGCCGGCGTGCGCCCCTTCACCTTCGGCAGCGTCATCAGATAGGCATGGAGGTCGGAAATGTCGCCGAACTTGATGCTGGTATAGGTGGTGTAGGGAAAGGCCGGGTAATAGTGGCTTCCCTCGGGCGAGACGCCGCTGACGAGGGCATTGCCGAGATCCGAGACCGTCCAAAGCCCGATCCCGTCGTCGGGATCGGGCGAGATGTTCGGAGGGCGGAAGACGCCGAAGGGCGAGGAAAGCGCCATGCCGCCGCCGAGTCGCAGCCGGTCCTTCTGGCCGGGCAGCGCATGGCAGGAAGCGCAACCGCCGATGTTGAACACCAGCCTCCCCCGTTCCGCATCGCCCTGAGGAAGGCGCGGATCGTCCTTCTCGAAGAAGGGCCGGGGCGTCGTCAAGACCCAGGCCACCGGCGCGCCGAAGAGGGCTGCGGCGGCAAGAAGGGCAAGAAGAATGCGACGCTTGGACATGGGGACCGGCTTCACCACTGAGGTGAGATCAGAACCGGTGCGGGCTGCAAAGGTTCCGGTCTGTACGGGCCGTTACGCTAAGTGGCAGGCACGTCACCCTCCCCCTTTTGGGGAAGGAACTTCGTTGCGGAAGATCTCACTCTCCCGGCGGCACCGTGACAACCACGGACATGCCGGGCTCGAGCTTGTCGGCATCGGCCTGGCCCTCGCCGACCGCAATGCGGATCGGGACGCGCTGGGCAACCTTGGTGAAGTTGCCGGTGGCATTGTCGGCGCGGATGACGCTGAATTCGCTGCCGGTCGCAGGCGAGAAGCTCTCGACCTTGCCCCAGAACTGGCGGTGGTTCATGGCATCGACGGTGAAGGTGACCCGCTGTCCGACGCGGATCGCCGAGAGCTGGGTTTCCTTGAAGTTCGCGGTCACCCAGATGCGGTCCGGCACCACGGCCATGAGCTGCGTGCCGGTCGTCACATAGGCGCCCTTGCGCGCGCCCACTTCGCCGAGACGGCCATCGGCGGGCGAGACGATGCGGGTGTTGGCAAGATCGATCTTCGCGAGTTCCAGCGCAGCGCGGGCACTGTCCAGCGAGGCCTCGTAACCCTCGCGGGCGACGTCGATCGATTCCGCATCCTGCTCGGAGACCTTCTGGTTGGAAGAAGCCTGGGCAAGCGCCGCCCTGGCCTGTTCGAGGGCGGACGAACTCTGCTCCAGCGCGCTCTGGGAAAAGACGCCCTTGGCGGCGAGGCCGCGGTTGCGCTCATAGGTCGCTTCCGCCGTCTTCAGCGCACTTTCGGCGCTCGCGATCTGCACCTTTCCGGCCTCGAGCTTGGCATTCGAGGAGCGGCGCTTCTGTTCGAGACTGTCGATTTGCGCCTGCTGGGCGCGAAGATTGGCTTCGGCCTGCTTGACCTTCTGCTGGTAGATGCGGTCGTCGATGCGGAGCAGCAGGTCGCCTGCCTTGACGCGCTGGAAGTCCGTGACCGGCACGTCGGCGACATAGCCGGAGACCTGCGGCGAGAGGATGGTGACCTGGCCGCGCACATAGGCGTTCTCCGTCATCTCGGCCCGGTCCGCAAAGGGCGGCAGGTGCCAGGCATAGAGGATGAGGAGAAGGCCGGCGAGGCCGACGGCAAGGGCGGAAAGGGTCGCGATAAGGCGCGTGACGGGTTTCATGGCTGTGTCTTCAAGTCCTGTTTGCCGGCAGCCGGAAGGCGCTGGCGAAGCGTGTGGATGGTGAGGTGGAGGACGAGGGCCGCGAGCGCGACGGCGCTGAGCCCCGCGATCAGCAGGAAGAGGTCGTTATAGGCGAGCACATAGGCTTCCCGCGTTGCCTGCTGCGAGAGAAGCTGTGCCCCCTCCGCATTCAGGATCGTGCGGTCGCTGATGACGCGGCCATAGGCGGCGCCGAGCTGGCCGATGCGCTGCGAGACCAGCGGGTCGGTCATCGAAAGGTGCTCGACGATCTGGCTGGAATGGAACTTCTCCCTGATCGTCACGAAGGTGCCGAGCAGGGCGGAGCCGAGCAGCGCGCCGAGGCTCTGCGTCGTGAGGAAGACGACGATGAAGGAGAGGATGTAGTTCGGCCCCTTCTTCAGCGCCATCATCATGCCGGCCGAGAGCGCCGGCGGCAGGAAGAGCGCCCCGCCCATGGCGATCATGGCCTGGCTGAGCAGCATCTGCTCGGGCCGCGTGAGGCTGGTGGAGTGGGCATCGATGAAGGCGCCGGTGCCGATCAGGATCAGTGCCACGGCGTGGATATAGGGCTCCCGGCCCGGCTTCATGACGGCCGCACAGGCAAGTCCGCCAAGGACGGACACGACAAGGACGATCGCCCAGAGCAGCGCGAACTGTCCCTGCATGATGCCGAGCTGGGTGAGGAAGGCGACCGCGCCCGAGGTTTGTTCCGACAACGCGATGCGGAAGAGGAGCAGCACGCCCGCGAAATGCAGGATCGGCGCACTCGTCAGCCACCGCACGTCGATCAGCGGCGATTCCCGGTTGAGCTCGATGATGACGGCAATGGTGAGGCTGATCACAGCGACCGCGAAGAGCACGCCGATCCAAGGCGCTTCGAGCCACCAGTAGAGCCGCCCGACGGTGAGGACGACCGCAAGCGCGCCGAACCCGACCGCGATGAAGGCATAGCTCACCCAGTCCATGAAGGTGATTACCTGCGTGCGCGGCGGGGACGTCAGCGGCAGCCGGTAGACCATGACGAGCGCGATCAGCGCCAGGCCCATCTCAACGGTGTAGATCGCATGCCACTGGCCGAGATCGAGCAGCGACGGCGAGATCAGCCGGGCGACGGGGGCGGCGATCGAAAGATTGGCGAGCGAGAGGCAGAGCCCGAGATTGAGCTTCTTCGCCGGCTGGAAGGGTTCCAGCATGTAGAGAAAGCCGAGCGAGGACATGGGCGAGGCCGCCATGCCCGCAAAGAACCGCAGCACCAGCGCCGAGCGGAAATCGTCGACATAGAGATGCACGGCGGAAACCGCGACGAAGATGACGATCCCGATCTCCGCGAAGGGCCGGAGCCCGTACTGGTTTCGCACCTTGATGAGGATGAGCGACAGGCTGGCATTCGGCGCCATATAGGCGGCCATCAGCCAGGTGGCCTCGTTGACGGTGACGCCGAAGGAGCCCTGGATCTGTACGAGATTTGCCGCGATCGCATTCATGCCGATGCCCTGTGCGAGGCTGAGCACGACGGCAGCGAGGATATAGGCGAGCGCGCGCGGAAACGGCATGGTGAGCGTGGCCGCAGGCGGCGGCGCTGCCGGCTGCGGCTCGGCGGACGCCACCGGCTGGGCGGCCGCTTCGAGAGGCGCTTCCTCTTCCGCCGTTTTCAAGGACGGGACGCTGCTCATGCCATCTGCTCCAGATTCTTCTGCATCTGGCGGATAACGCGCAGCGTGACTTCGAGGTCCTCGGATAACACGCCCTTGACCATATCTGCCCTGAAATGAACCAGTGTCTCCTCGATATCGCCCGCCTGCGCGATACCCTGCTCGGTCAGTTCGATGCCCTTGGCACGCCTGTCGCCATCGACCGCGACGCGACGGATGGCGCCCGTTTCCTGAAGTCCGTCCAGCAGGCGCACCAGGGTGGGCGCCTCGACTTCCAGCTCCTCGGCCAGCGCCTTCTGCGTATCACCGCAACCGGTGCGCTTCAGGCGCAGGAGCAGGCGGGCGCGGGCGAGCGTTAGCCCGTGCTCCCGGGCCCGTGCATCGAAGACGGTGCGCATGCGGCGGGTGAGGAAGGTCAGCTCTTCAAGAAGGATTTGCTGCAACATGATTAGGAACCATATGATTAGGTTGCTAACTATATCGGATAGCTTTTGATGGAAATCAAGAGGCGCCTTTCACGGGACCGGAACCGAGTGACCGTTCCGTTCGTTCCGAAGCGTAACAACATCAGGCGGAATACGATCATGGCTTATGACAATCCCCGTTCGACGGCCCGCATCGGCCGGCATCCGATCCATCCCATGCTGGTCTCCTTTCCCATCGTCTGCTTCGTCGGCACGCTTCTGACCGACATCGCCTACTGGCGCTCGGCCAATCTCATGTGGGCGAACTTTTCCGCCTGGCTGGTCAGCGCCGGCGTGATCATGGGCGTGCTGGCAGCCATTGCCGGTATCGTCGATTTCTTCGGAGATCGCCGTGTGCGGGATCATGCCGCCGCCTGGATCCACGCCATCGGCAATGCGCTGGCGCTCGTCATCGCCATCTTCAACATGTTCATCCATTCCCGCGACGGCTGGAACTCGATCGTCCCCATGGGGCTGACGCTTTCGGCACTCACGGTGCTGATCCTGCTCGTCACCGGCTGGATGGGCTGGGCCCTCGTCTACCGTCACCGCGTAGGAGTATCGGAATGAGCACGCGCACCCTTTTCTCCACCGCCGCCTCGGCGCTCCTGCTGACGACTGCGCTCGCCATCGGTCATGGCGCCCTTGCGGCGGACGACTTCGATCCCAAAACCCAGATCGGCCCGGACCCCAAGCTTCCGGAGCCGCAGCAATACCTCTTCCCGCCCATGAACGTCGCCAAGGTCGTCGGCTGGAAGGAAGGCGCTACCCCGAAGGTCGCTGATGGCCTGAAGGTCGAGGCGCTCGCGACCGGCCTGCATCATCCGCGCGAACTCTATGCGCTCCCGAACGGCGATATCCTCGTCGTGGAAAGCCAGGGACCCGGCGTGGAGCCGGTCTCACGGCCGAAGAACCTCGTCATGGGGCTGATCATGAGCATTTCCGCAGGGAGCGGTGGCGGCGGTGGCGAAAGCAACCGTATCACCATCCTGCGCGATGCCGACAAGGACGGAAAGTTCGAGGTCAACCAGGTTTTCCTCGACAAGCTCACCTCGCCCTTCGGCGTGGCTCTCGTCGGTAGCGATCTCTACGTTGCGAACACCGACAGCCTGATGCGCTATCCCTACAAGGAGGGTGACCTCAAGATCACCGATCCGGGTACACCCCTGCTGGAACTGCCGGGCGGGCCGATCGACCATCACTGGACGAAGAGCCTGACGGCGAGCCCTGACGGCAAGCTGCTCTATGTCGGCGTCGGCTCGAACAGCAATGCCGCCGAAAACGGCATGGAGGCGGAAAAGAACCGCGCCGCAATCTGGGAAGTCGACCGGGAAAGCGGCCGCTCCCGCATCTTCGCGAGCGGCCTCAGGAACCCGAACGGGCTGACCTTCGAACCGTCAAGCGGCGCCCTTTGGACCGTGGTCAACGAGCGGGACGAACTCGGCCCGGATCTCGTGCCCGACTACATGACCTCGGTGAAGGACGGCGCCTTCTACGGCTGGCCCTACAGCTATTACGGCCAGCATGTGGATCCGCGCGTGAAGCCGGAACGGCCCGATCTGGTCGCGAAGGCGATCAAGCCGGATTATGCGCTGAGCTCGCATGTCGCGCCGCTGGGCCTCGCCTTCAACACCGGCAACGGCCTGCCCGACCACTACCGCGGCGGCGCCTTCGTCGGAGAGCACGGCAGCTGGGACCGCGACCACTACAACGGTTACAAGGTCGTCTACGTGCCCTTTGCCGATGGCAAGCCGAACGGCATGGCCGAAGACGTGGTGACGGGTTTCCTCAACGATGACGGCGAGGCGCAGGGCCGCCCTGTCGGCGTCGCCTTCGACAAGTCGGGCGCTCTGCTGATCGCCGACGACGTCGGCAATACGGTCTGGCGCGTCACCAATGCCGCGGCCGGCAACACCGCAGCCGTGCAGTAACCAAACAGACCCGCCGGGACTTCCGAGGGAACCACCTCGGCTCCCGGCGGTTACCTTCTTATCCACCTCAAAGGAAAGGAAGACACATGGTTACCATGGTCGGCAATGAATCCACGATGAGCGATCTCGTCACCAATCTGATCTATCTTGAGCACGATGCGATCGCGGCTTACGAGTCCTGCATCGAGCGGCTCTCGGACAAGCAGCTGAGCAGCCAGATCGCCGCGTTCCGGCAGGACCACCTGCAGCATCTCGACACGCTGAACGAGATGGCCCGCGAAATCGGTGCGGAGGCCCCTCGGGAAGGCGACATGAAACAGTATCTCACGACAGGCAAGATCGCGCTCGCCGACATGATGGGCGATGCCGCGATCCTGAAGGCGATGAAGACCAACGAAGACGACACCGTGACGGCCTATGAGCGCGCCTCTCGTCACCAGGACGCCATTCCGAAGTCGCGTGCCTTCTTCGAAAAGGCCCTGCACGACGAAGAGCGTCATCGCGCCTGGATGGACAACACCGCGCGCATGATGTGACGCGAGACATTTCAAGGGCCGGCAGCCATCTTGCCGGCCCTTCTCATGCCCAGGCAGTGACAGGAACTGCCTCCCTTCTCCTCCAGCCGGCGGATATCCGTGCTCACCTCCCCCCCTTCAGCCAAGGAACGGCTCGTCATCCTGCTTCACGGGATCGGCGGCACCGGGTCCACCCTGATGCCGCTTGCGGAGAGCTGGCGGCACGTGTTTCCGGATACCCGCTTTGCGGCACCGAACGGCCCCTATCGCAGCGCCTATGGCTACGGCTATCAGTGGTTCAACGTCGACGCAGAGCAATTGCGGCCGGACCGCCTGGATATTGTGCGCGACGCCTTTGACGAAACGATCCGGGACGTGCTGCGCAAGGAGCAGTTTGAAGACAGGCTGGAACACGTCGCCTTCGTCGGCGTATCGCAAGGTGCGATCATGGCGCTCGATGCGCTGGCATCCGGCCGCTGGCGGATCGGAGCGCTGGTTTCCTTTGCCGGACTGCTTTCGCCCGTGCCGGTCGTGAAGGCCGCAAAGCCCACCCCGGTTCTGCTGGTTCACGGCGCCGTGGACCGTACCATTCCCGCTGCCGCGTCCGAGGTGGCCGCGCGGGACCTGACTGCCGCTGGTCATGACGTGACGCTGAAGATCCTGCCGGATGTCGGCCACACCGTCACGCTCGAAGGGGCAAAGGCCGCGCTCGACTTTCTCCGGAGCACGGCCTTCTGATTGTCAAGGCTTGTCAGCCCGAAGAGGCATCGACGTCCTTGTCGTCTTCTTCCGGCAAGAGGCCGGTGCCAGGCGTCTTATCTTCATCGGTCAGTTCATCGGCCGCATGCGGTCCGGCTGCCGGCTGATCCGAGGCCTTTGGCTTCACTGCCGTCTCCTCGACCGCTTCCTGTGCCTGCTTGTCCTTGTCCATCACGAACTCCCCTGTTGTGCTATCGTGGGAGCAGGGGGAACGCGCGCCTGACCCGCACCGTTCCGAAAAAAGCGCAACGGACGGTTCAGACCGTGCCCGAAAAGAGCGCCGAGCCCTTCGATTTCAGAAGGTTGAGCGAGGTGTAATCGAGGATCGACAGCCCCCCGTCCACCACCAGCGTCTGCCCGGTGACGAAGGAGGCTTCGGCGCTTGCCAGAAAGGCGACGGCGGCGGCGATTTCGCGCGGCGTTCCCATGCGGTCGAGCACGCCCGGCGGCAGTTCCCACTCGCCGCTATCCGTGCCGGCCGGGTTGGCGACGGCATCGTTCTCAGTGCCGATCCAGCCCGGGCTCACGCAATTGGCGCGGATGCCGAAGGGGGCACCCTCCACCGCAAGCGACCGGGTCAAAGCCTCGACGGCGGCCTTGGCGACGCAGTAGAGACCCCAATTGCCGTGCAGGGTCGCGGTCGAGGATATGTTCACGATCGCCCCTCCGCCCGCGGCCTTAAGGTACGGCAGCGCGTAGGAGGCGGTGAAATACGCGGAATCGAGGTTGGGGCCGCGCATCTTGCCCCAACGCGCGCCGGGTGTGTCGTCTGCTCCGATGCCGGAGCGTCGCGACCCGACACCCGCATTGTTGACGAGCACGTCGAGCTTGCCGCCCCAGGCAACCGCATCGTCCACGAGTTTGCGCACCTCCGCTTCGACCGCGAGATCGCAGGCGAAGAAGCGGGCCGTGCCCCCTTTTTCCATCACCTCCCGCTCGACCGCCGCACCCTTGTCCGGATCGCGTGCGGCAAAGGCAACGCGTGCGCCCTCCTTCGCGAAATAGTGCACGATGCCCCGCCCGATGCCGGAATTGCCGCCTGTCACCAGCACCACATGATCTTGAAAACGCATCGTAAAATCCTCCGCTCCATCAAGGCGCGAGACTAGCTTCAAATCGAACCGGGAGACAATGCGGAGGTCGATTATTTGAACCCTGAAATTTCCTGCGTCACCCAGTTGACAAAAATCCATTCCGTGTAATCTTAACTCGCGAGTTAAGAAATGACTTCTCGGCTCATCAGGATGGAGGGGAGGCCATGCTGCAGGAACGTATCGAGGGCAAATGGCTTGCCGCCTTTCGCCGTGTCTTCGCCTTGAACGGCATCGGCAAGGGCACGCGGGTCGCGATCATCTCCGAGACGCAGTCACGTCCGGTTCTCATCCAGCTCAGCGAACTCGCTGCCTATGATCTGGGCGCCGAATTCCTGATGATCCAGATGCCGACGCCGCCGCAGACGGCGCCCGTTCCCGTCAAATCCACCGGCACGTCCTGGGCGATCCAGGGCAACCGCGCCGTCATCGAGGCGCTGAAGCTGGTCGAGGTCGTGGTCGACTGCACCGTCGAGGGCCTGATCCATGCGCCTGAGTGGCCCGAGATCGAGGAGGCCGGCACCCGGCTGCTCGTCATCACCAACGAACATCCCGAGATCCTCGAACGCACCGAGCCCAAGGCGGAAGATGCCGAGCGGGTGCGGATCGGCATCCAGATGCTGCGCGAGGCGCGCGAGATGCGCGTCACTTCGAGCGCCGGAACGGATCTCATCGTCAATCTCGTGGATGCGCCCTGCGGCGGCACGCCGGGCTTCGGCACCCATCCGGGCGCAGTCGCACACTGGCCGGGCGGGCTCTGCCTCGCCTTCCCGGGAAGGAACGCGGTCAATGGCCGGATCGTCATGGACGTCGGTGACATGAACCTGACCTTCAAGACCTATCTGACGAGCCGCATCGACTGCACCATCGAGGACGATTTCGTCACCGCCATCAAGGGCGACGGCATCGATGCGCTGCATTTCCGCGAATACATGGAAGCCTGGGAGGACCGGAACGCCTATGGCATCAGCCATGTCGGCTGGGGCGTGAACCCCGGCGCCCGCTGGGTTTCGGCCGCCATGTACGACAAGCGCGACATGCAGGCGGTCGAATTCCGCGCGCTCGCCGGTTCCTTCCTGTGGTCCACAGGCGCAAACCAGTATGCCGGCCGCTACACGCTCGGCCATTTCGACCTGCCGATGCGCAACTGCACCATTGCCCTCGACGGCCGCGTGGTCGTGAAGGAGGGCGTGCTGCAGGGTGAACTTTCTCTCTGATTTCGAACGCCGGGGGCCTTCTTCATGAGCGATATTGCCGACTACTACGACCTCTCCCGCATCCGCCCCGAAGTCATCGCGGTGCTCAACCGGGTGAATGCGCTTGGCCGCGAGCGCTTCGCGCCGCGCTCGGCGGACGTGGATATCGAGGCCTCCTTCCCGGTCGAGAACTACAGGGATCTCGCCGAAGAAGGCTTTCTCGGCCTCTGCATTCCCGAGGAATTCGGCGGCTGGGGCTTTTCGATGTTCGAATATGCCATGGTGGGCGCCGAGATCGGCAAATATTGCGGCGCGACCGCGCTGACCTTCAACATGCACAATTCCTCCATGGCCTGGTCGCGCTTCATGTTCGACATGCCGAACCTGACGCCCGAAGAGAGGGTCGCCTTCGCGCCCTTGCGCGAGCGACAGTTCCGCCGGGCGATCGCCGAGCGCGCCATCTTCTCCCAGCCGATTTCCGAGGGTGGCCAGAACTGGACGTCGAAGCCCAACCAGACCCAGTGCCGCAAGGTCGAGGGCGGGTGGAAGATCAACGGCTTCAAGAAGTTCGCCTCGCTCGCCGGCTATTGCGACTATTACACCATCGTCTGCACCGAAACCTTCGAGGGCAAGGAGCCCAGGCACGAGGACACCATGCTCTTCGTCGTCCACAAGGATGCGCCCGGCCTGAGCGTCAGGGGCGAATGGGACCCGCTCGGCATGCGCGGCACGAACAGCCGCGACCTGATCCTGAAGGACGTGTTCGTGACCGAGGAGGACCTGCTGATGCCGGCGGGCATCTTCGGCAAGACGCTGCCAAACTGGCCGCACATGATGGCGACGCTCTCGCCCACCTATATGGGCGTGGCGCAGGGCGCCTTCGATTTCACGGTCGACTATCTCAAGGGCAGGATCCCCGGCCAGCCGCCGATCGACCGGCGCATGTATGCGACGAAGCGCATCGCCGTCGGCAAGATGTATGCGCGGCTCGCAAGCATCCGGGCGCTCTGGTGGCAGGCCTTCAGCGAGTCGAAGGGCTTCCCGACCAAGGGCGAGGTCATGCGCATGTATGCGGCGCAGTACAACGTGATGGAGGGCGTGCAGGAGATCGCGGCGCTCGCGATCCGCACCTGCGGCGGCCAGTCCATGCTGAAATCGCTGCCGCTGGAGCGCATGTATCGCGACAGCCGCTGCGGCGCGCTGATGCTGCCCTATACCTCCGAGATCATGGAAGATTACCTCTCCGTGCTGACGCTCTACGACATGGACGAGATCGACAGCGCACCCGGAGACGAGGGCGGCGCCCGCAATTCGCTCTGGCGCGGCGACAGCGGTCAGCTCCGGGCGCTGCGCTGAGCCATGGCGCGCGAGCGGGTCCACGTCGAGAGGGAAATCGCCGCACCGCCGAACGCGGTCTGGCAGATCGTCAGCGATTTCGCCGGCGCTTGGCATCCGGCGATTGCCGAGATCCGGCTGGAACGGGACGCGATGGGCGGCACGATCCGTGCCTTCCGCGCAGGGGGCGAGGACACGCTCTACCGCGAGCGCCTCACCTGGTTCAGCGACAGCGAGCGGTCGCTGGGGTACACGCATCTGGAAGGCATCAAGGGGGCCGATGCCTATGACGCCGAGGTGTCGGTAAAGTCCGCCACCACCGGCAGTCTCGTGACCTGGACCGCGGAAGTGGAGGCCGCCGAGCCGCGACTTTCGGAGATCTGCGCAGGAACGGCATTCATCTTCACCATGGGGCTTGATGCGCTGGAGCAACTGGCCACAAAGGCGATCGAGGTCAGCGATACTGGCCTCCCCTCGCCGCTTCCGCTCACGACGAAATTCATCGAGGGCGCTCCCCGCCTCGCCCTCACCATGGCGGGCGCAAGCAAGGGACGCCGTCTCGCCCTCTTCCTGCACGGCATCGGCGGCGGGCGCAGCAACTGGGACCGGCAGGTGGCGCTGGCGGGCAATCTCATGCCTGCCGCAGCACTCGACCTGCGCGGCTATGGCGAGAGCCGGCTTGGCGAGACGCAGTCCACGGTTGACGCCTATTGCGACGACATCATCAGGGTGATGCGGGACTTCGGTGCGGAACGGCTGGTACTCGTCGGTCTCTCCTATGGCTCCTGGATCGCCACCTCCTTTGCCATGCGGCATCCCGACCTGCTGGATGGTCTTGTGCTTTCCGGCGGCTGCACCGGCATGTCGGAGGCGGGCGTCGAGGAGCGAGAGCGCTTCCGCCTGAGCCGCGAGGTGCCGCTCGATGCGGGCAAGACGCCAGCCGATTTCGCGCCTTCGGTGGTGGAGGTTCTGGCCGGACCGAATGCGGGACCCGATATCCGTGAAACGCTCCGCCGTTCCATGGCCGCCATTCCCGCGGCCACCTATCGCGATGCGCTCACCTGCTTCACCCATCCGCCGGAGCGGTTCGATTTCTCGCGCCTCGCCATCCCCGTGCTCCTGATGACCGGCGAATTCGACCGGCTCGCTCCGCCCGCGGAAATCTGCGGCGTGGCGGAGCGCATCCGAAAGGCTTCTTCGCGGCCGGATGTGCGCTTCGAGGTGATCGCCGATGCGGGTCATGTCTGCAATGTCGAGCAACCGGAGCGCTACGACGCCATTCTCCTCGATTTCCTCGGGAGGTTTGCCCCATGACCGCCCCGTCCCGCCGCGAGCAGAACCGGATCGACCGGGAGAAGCGCTTTCTGGCGGCGGCGCTGAAGGTGTTTGCGGAACAGGGCTATTCCGGCACGACCATGGACATGGTCGCCGCCGAGGCCGGGCTGTCGAAGCCGACGCTCTATCAGTACTTCCCGTCGAAGGAAGCGCTGTTCTCGGCCATGATGTCGTGCGAGCGTGATCATATGCTGGAGGTCTTCCAGCATCCATCGGGCAAGGGCATGGTGGCCGATCTCGTGAGCTTTGCCTGGGACTATGCGGATGCAGTATTGAGCCCGGACCTGCTTTCGCTCGCCCGGCTGATCATCGGCGAGGTGCAGCGCTTTCCGGAAATCGGCCGCGCCTACCAGCAGTCCGGCCCGGACCGGCTGCTTTCCGGCATCATGGACTACCTCAGCGCGCGGCGCGAGGCCGGCGATCTCGCCTTCGAGGATGCCGAGCTCGCCGCGCAGGATCTCTGGGGCCTCATCCTTTCCGCGCCGCGCACGCAGGCGCTCTACCTGCCCGACACTCTGCCGACGAGAGCGGAGATCGAGCGGTATCTGAACAATGGCCTCCGGGTATTCCTGAAGGCCTATTCCACACGGCCCGAGGCGGACCTTGCCACGCTTCAGACGCTGATCGGCGCCGGACAGACAAAACGGGGGGAGACATGACGATCGAGGACTATCTGGCAGATCCGGCAAGCCGTTTCGCGACGGTGGCCATGTGCGACACGAACGGCCTTCTGCGCGGCCAGATGGTTTCGGCACGCAGCCTGAAGGGGATCGTGAAGAACGGCATGGGCATGTCGCCGGTGACGCTGGCGCTCGACCCGACCGACGTGGTGCTGACCATTCCCGGCGTCTCCGACGGCAGCTCCGACTTCCACGACGACCCGCTGATGGTCGATCCGTCGACGGTGCGCCGCCTGCCCTGGTCGCGGCCGGGTCACGATCTTCTCGTGCTCGGCCACTATGCCGGCGAGACCGCGAAATTCTGCCCGCGCTCGCTCTTGAAGAGCGTCATCGCACGCGCCCGGGACGCCGGCTTCAACCCCTTCTACGGGCTCGAGCTCGAATATACGCTCTTCGACGAGACGCCGGAAAGTGCCCGCGCCAAGGGCTATCGCAACCTGAAGACCGCGACCCAGCATGCCAGCCACGACCTCGTTCTCTACCAGGCCCAGCAGACGGAATGGTACGAGGCGGTGGCGGACATGTGCGAGCCGCTGAAGATCGACCTCGCCAAGATGCACGAGGAAATCGGCGGCGGTTTCATGGAGGCCTGCATCGCTGCCGGCGACGGGCTCGAGCCCGCCGACCAGCTCGTGCTGCTGAAGAACTTTCTCCGCGCGCTCGCGCACCGGCAGGGCAAGTGCGTGACCTTCATGCCGCGCTGGACCGATCAGGCGGACAGCCAGTCGATCCACGTGCATGTCTCGCTGAAGGATGAAGCCCGCAAACCGGTCTTCCACGATGCCTCGGGCCACAGGACGATGTCCGAGACGTTCCGCCACTTCATCGGCGGGCTGCAGACCCATATCGGCGACCTGACGCTGCTCTTCCAGCCGACGGTCAATTCGTACCGCCGCTTTGCGCCCGGCACGTTTGCGCCGCCGGGCCTCACCTGGGGGTTCGAAAACCGGACCACCTGCTTCCGCGTGGTCGGTCACGATGCCGGGTCGCTCCGTGTCGAAAACCGCCTGCCCGGCGCCGATACCAATGCCTATCTCACCGTCGCCGCAACGATCGCGGCAGGGGTCGCCGGCATTCTCGGAAAGATCGAGCCGGACGCCGAGACCGTGGGCAATGGCTATACGCAGGAAACGCCGCGCGACTTCGCCCGATCCATGCCCGAGGCGATCGAGCGGCTCAGAAACTCGGCCTTCGCGGCGGACTGGCTCGGCCCGCGCTTCGTCGAGGCCTTCACCGCCTCCCGCGAAAGCCAGCACGACGAATTCCGGCGCAAGGTGCCGGACGTGGAACTCGAACGCTTCTTCGATCTGGGGTGAGCCATGACCGACATCGATCTCCGCAGCCGTTTCCTCGAAGGCATGAGCCGGGCCGCGACCTTCGTCGCCGTCGCCACGACGGATGGCGAGGCGGGCCGCTTCGGGGTGACGATCAGCTCGCTGACCTCGGTTTCCGCCGATGGCAGCCAGCCGTCCCTGCTTGCCTGCATCCATCACCTGAGCCCGGCAGCCCCTGCGATCCTCAGGAACCGCGCCTTTTGCGCCAACATCCTGCAGGAAGACCAGCAGCAGCTCGCCGATCTCTTTGCCGGACGTGCCGGCGCGGGCGATCACCTCGCCCGCTTCGAGCGCGCTGACTGGATGACGGGCGCGCTCGGCCAGCCGCTCCTCACCGGGGCCAGTGCCCGCTTCGAATGCCGGGTCGCGACCTCGGTGCTCTGGGAAACCCATCACATCATCGTCGGCAACGTGATGGATGTTCATTTGTCCGAAAATCCGGCAACCTTGCTCTATGGACAACGCGCCTACCGGCGTGCGGTCCAGATCGCGCATCACGACTGAGCGCGGTCGATGCCGCGGCTGCAGAGGGGCAGTCGCGGACAACGATCCGGAAGGACGGCACAAGACCGGTCCCCGGAGCAAACTGGGAGAGGAACCCATGGCTGATACACTGGTGACCGGGGCGGGGCAGCTCCGGAAGAATTCGCTGGGGCTCGTGGCGGTGACCTTCATGGTCATCTCGGCGGCAGCCCCGCTGACGGGCGTGGCAGGCGCGGTGCCGATCGCCTTCCTGATGGGCAACGGGACGGGCCTGCCCGCCACCTTCCTGCTGGTGACGCTGATCATGCTCGCCTTTTCGGCGGGCTACGTGGCGATGTCGCGCCATGTCACCAATGCCGGCGCCTTCTACGCCTATGCGGCGCGCGGGCTCGGCGGGCGCATGGCAGGCGCTGTCGCGATCATCGCGCTCGTCGCCTACAATGCCATGCAGTTCGGCCTGATCGGCCTCCTCGGCGGGGTCGCGACGGGGGTCTTCGGCAGCTTCGGGATCAATCTTCCCTGGTATGTCTGGAGCCTGATCGCCATCGGCCTCGTCGGCGTGATCGGCTACCGGCAGGTGGACCTTTCGGCTCGGGTGATGATCGTGCTGGTGCTCTGCGAATACCTGATCGTGCTGCTGGTCGACTTCGCAATCCTGGGCAAGGGCGGCGCAACCGGCCTCTCCTTCCCGTTCTTCGATTCCACCGCCTTCCTGTCGGGTTCGCTGACGGCGGCGGTCCTCTTCGCGCTCGGCTCCTTCATCGGCTTCGAGGCGACGACCATCTATGCGGAAGAAGCCCGCGAGCCGGAAAAGACCATTCCGCGCGCCACCTATCTCTCGGTGCTGCTGATCGGCCTCTTCTTCATCTTCACGACCTGGCTGATGATTGCGGGTACCGGCGCGGACAAGATCGTGCCGACCATCGGCGCGCTTCCCGACCCGACGACCTTCTTCTTCGAGCTCGCCGGGCAATATGTCGGCGGGCCGGTTCCGGCGATTGCGGGTCTCCTGTTCGTTTCGAGCCTTTTCGCGGCGATCAGCGCCTTTCACAACTACATTGCCCGCTACTCCTATGTCGCGGGACGCGAAGGCCTGCTGCCCTCCGTCTTCGGCGCGACGCATGGCACGCATCAGAGCCCTCATGTCGGCTCTGTCGTGCAGACGGTGATGGCGCTGGTGGTTCTCGGCATTTTCGCCGGCCTGCAGCTCGATCCGGTGCTCAACATGTTCACCTGGATCAGCCAGGTCGGCACGCTCGGCGTGCTCGGCATGATGACGATCACCTCGATTTCGGTGATCGCCTTCTTCCTGCGCTCCGGTAACCCCGGTTCGCCGCTGGTCACCCTGGTGTTGCCGCTCGTCTCCGCCCTCATCATGGCGGCGCTGTTCGTCTACATCTTCCTGAACTTCGGCGACCTGACGCAGACCACGGGCGGTGCGCTCGGCTATATCCTGCCGGCGATGATCCCGGTTGCCGGCGTCATTGGTTTCCTGATCGCGTTCAGGCTGAAGGCAACCGATCCCGACGCCTATGCCCGCATGGGCGAGAACCGCGGATAAGGCGATGGACTGGCGGCGGAAACGATCCGCCGCCAGCTCTCAGATACCCTTGCGGTTGAGCGAGATCGCGTAGACGCTGGTCGTCGCGGTGATGAAGAGCTGGTGCTTGCCCCTGCCGCCGAAGCAGAGGTTCGAGACCGTTTGCGGCACGAGGATCTTGCCCATGAGGTGCCCGTCCGGCGCGATGCAATGCACGCCGTCGCGGGCCGACGACCAGAGATTGCCGTCCGTATCCACCCGCATTCCGTCGGCACAGCCGGGGTTGATGCTGTGGAACACGTCTCCGCCCGAAAGTCTCCAGTCCGCCCCCACGTCGAAGGCGCGGATATGCTGGGGGTCGTCGGTGAACATGCGGCCAGTATCGGCAACGTAGAGGCGCTTTTCGTCAGGGCTGAAGACGAGGCCGTTCGGGCAGTTGAAATCGGTGAGCACGGCGCGGATATCCCCCGAGGGATCGACCCGGTAGACGTGGCAGGGAAGCTCCTGCTCCGCCTTCTGACCCTCGTAATCCGTCATGATGCCGTAGTGGGGATCGCTGAACCAGATCGCGCCGTCGGACGCGACGATGACGTCGTTCGGCGAATTCAGCCGCTTGCCCTCATAGCTGTCGGCGATCACGGTGATCGTGCCGTCATGTTCGGTGCGGGTCACGCGGCGCGTGCCATGCTCGCAGCTCACAAGCCGTCCTTGCCAGTCGCGCGTATGGCCATTGGCAAAATTGGAGGGCGCGCGAAAAATGCTGGTGCCGACGCCGGGGATCCAGCGCAGGATGCGGTTGTTCGGGATGTCGGAAAACAGCAGGCAATTCATGCCGCCGAACCAGACGGGACCTTCCACCCAGTCGTATCCGCTCGAAATTTCCTTGACCGGCGCATTGCCCATGACGAAGCTCTGGAAGGCCGGATCGAAAACTTCAAAGAATGACATCTGGCTTTTTCCTCCCGTTTCACGCTAATGGTATCGATAACACAGTTTCATTCCCAGGCAACAGGAATAGATGGCATGGCCTTTGTGGAGACAAGTGCGAAATTGACCGACGAGGGTGTGGAGACGCTTCTCCGCGCGGCCATCGCAGCGGCGAAGGCCATGGGCCAGCCGCAATGCATCGCCATTACCGATGCGAGCGGCGTGGAACTCGCGAGTTTCCGCATGACGGGCTCGCGCTATCTCTCGGTCAGGAGCGCGCTTGCCAAGGCCCGGACAGCGGCCTCGATCAACGCGCCGAGCAACAGCGTGCCGGAGCATGCGAAGCTGCTGCTCGCGGCCGCGACCAAGGGCGAGGCTACGGGCCTGCGCGGCGGATTGCCGATCCGGGTGAACGGCACGCTGCTCGGCGGCATCGGGGTCGGGTCCGGCTCTGGCGAGCAGGACGAACAGGTGGCACGCGCGGCACTCGCCGCCATTGGCGCGGAGGACGTCTGATGCGGATCGCCTTTCTCGGAACGGGCCTGATGGGCGGGCCGATGGCGCGGCATCTTTCGGCGGAGCACGACATCACCGTCTGGAACCGCTCGCGCGAAAAGGCCGAGGCGCTCGCCGACGTGGCCCGTGTTGCGGAGACTGCGCCGGAAGCGGCGGAGGGCGCCGAAATCGTCATTTCCATGCTGATCGACGGGCCGGCGACGCGCGAGATCCTGGACGAGGGCGGCGTGATCGCCGCCGCCGCGCCCGGCGCGCTGATCATCGACATGGCTTCCGTCGAGCCGGACTGTGACCGTGGTCTTTCGAGGCTTGCGGCAGGGCTCGGCAAGGGGCTGATTGATGCGCCGGTCTCCGGCGGGGTTCGCGGGGCACAGGAACAGACGCTTTCGATCTTCGTCGGAGGCACGGAGGAAGAGTTCGAGGATGCCCTGCCCGTCCTCTCGCTGCTCGGCAGGCCGACCCATATGGGGCCGGTCGGCGCGGGCCAGACGGCAAAGCTCGCCAACCAGCTGATCGTCGCCGTCACCATCGGCGCGGTCGCCGAAGCCTTCACGCTCGCAAAGGCCGGCGGCTGCGATCTCGCGACGCTTCAGCAGGCACTGCGCGGCGGCTTTGCCGACAGCCGCATTCTCGACCTTCATGGCGGGCGGATGGTGCGCGAGGATTTCAAGCCCGGCGGCCGCTCGGTGGCGCAGCTCAAGGATCTCGACAATGCGCTGGCGCTCGCAGCCGAACAGCACCTGACCCTGCCGCTTTCGGAAAGCGTGCGCGCGAGCTTCTTCGACCTCGTGAAGAACCGCGATGGCGGCGAGCTCGACCACGCCGCCTACTACGTCTGGCTTCGGGAGATTCAAAAGCGCGTCAGCTGAAGGCAATCTGAGCCTTCATGGCGCGGCTTCGGTCGGAGGCGATCTCGAAGGCGGAGATGGCGTCTGCGAGCGGCACGGTGTGGGTGATCAGCGGCTTCACGTCGATGAGGCCCTTGCGCATCAGCTCCACGCCGACAGCGAATTCCGCATGGAAGCGGAAGGAGCCGCGCAGTTCGAGCTCTTTCGACGTGATCGCCATCATCGGCAGGCTCATGTCGCCGCCGAGGCCGAGCTGCACGATGATGCCGCGGGGACGGAGTGCGGCGATGCCCGAGGCCAGTGCAGCTGGCGCGCCGGAGCATTCGTAGAGCACGTCGAACGTCCCCTTGTCGCCATTGTAGGCAGAGAGAGCCTCCGGCTCGTCCCTGGTGTTGATGACGCGGTCGGCGCCTGCATTGCGGGCCATGGCGAGCGTGAAGTCGGAAAGGTCGGTCGCGACGATTTCGGCGGCACCCGCCCGGCGGGCGGCGATGATCGACAGCAGGCCGATCGGGCCGCAGCCCGTTACCAGCACGCGGCGGCCGAGAAGCTCCCCCGCCCGGCGGGTGGCATGCAGCGTCACCGCCAGCGGTTCCGCCATGGCCGCCTCCCCCGCCGAAAGTCCATCCGCCGGCACGCACTGGATCGCATCTGCAACCAGCACTTCGCGGAAGGCACCCTGGATGTGCGGGAAAGGCATGGCACTGCCGTAGAACCGCATGTTCAGGCACTGGTTCGGCAGGCCGTCGAGGCAGTAGCGGCAATGCCGGCAGGGCCGCGAGGGCGAGACGGCGACGAGCTGGCCCCGTTCGAGCCCCGTCACACCGGCGCCGAGCTCTTCGACATGGGCGGAGACCTCGTGGCCGAGGATCATCGGCTCCTTCAGCCGGACGGCACCGAAACCGCCATGATTGTAGTAATGCAGATCCGAACCGCAGACCCCGCCGGTCGCGAGCCGAAGCCGGACCTGGCCGGGCCCGAGCTCTTCGACGGGCCGTTCTTCGATGCGGACATCCTTGGCCGCATGTGCCACAATCGCCTTCATGGATGATCCCTCAGAGAACCGGTGTGAGAAGCGGAGCGCCGGAGAAATGGGCGGTCAGGTTGTCGCGCATCAGCTGGCCCATGGCTTTGCGGGTCTCGACAGTGCCGGAACCGTGATGCGGCTGCAGGAGCACGTTCGAAAGCGTCAGCAGGCGCGGATCGAAGACGGGCTCGCTCTCGAACACGTCGAGCGCAGCCGATCCGAGCTTGCCTGTCGTCAGCGCCTCGATGAGCGCCTCCTCGTCGACGTTGGAGCCGCGGGAAATGTTGACCAGCATTCCTTCCGGACCGAGCGCCGCAATGACCTCGCGTCCGACGATATGCCGCGTCTCGGCGGTCGCGGCGAGCGCCACGAACAGCACGTCGGTCTGGCGTGCGAGCTCAACGGGATCGGCGACATAGACGAAACCTTCCGCCTCCGCTTCCGCCTTCGGCGCGCGGCTGGAATAGGAGATCGGCATGTCGAAGCCCTTCAGGCGGCGGGCGATCTCGAAGCCGATGCGGCCGAGGCCGAGAATGCCGGCACGCCGCCCCCAGGCACGGCGCGTGAGCGGGAAGCCGCCCTTGGCGGTCCAGCTGCCATCCCGTGCCCAGCGCTCCGCGGCGGGAATGCCGCGGGCTTGCGCGAGCATCATGGCAACCGCGAGATCGGCCACGTCCTTGGTCAGCACGTCCGGCGTGTTGGTGAGGTGAATGCCACGCGCCCTGCAGGCTTCGACGTCGACCGCATCATAACCGACGCCATAGACCGAGATGATCTCGAGCTTCGGGCAGGCCTCGATGATCGCCCGGCTCGCGCCGAGATCACCGCGGGTGGCGATGCCCCTGACATTACCGCCGACACGGGCGAGAAAGGCCGCCTTGTCCGCCGCTTCGAAATAGCGGTGCACGGTGAAGGCGTCATTGAGCGGCTCTTCATCCCAGGCAGGGTAGGATCCGAGCTGAAGGATCTCGGGTTTGGTCATCGGGTCTTCCCTCCCAGGAAACGGCTTGACAGCAAATGTTATCGATAACATAAACGGTCTCGACAGCACTTGTCGAGACAAAAAGCGGAGGAATGGATGTCGCTTGCTCTTTTCGGTCTCAAGGGCCGCCGTGCGCTGATTACGGGCTCTTCGCAGGGCATAGGACTGGCGCTCGCCAAGGGCCTCGCGGCTGCGGGGGCAGAGGTCGTGCTGAACGGACGAGACGCGGCAAAACTCGATGCGGCGCTTGGCGAAATGCCCGTGGGCACGGCGACGCTCGCCTTCGACGTGACCGATCATGCCGCGGCCCGCGACGCGGTGGACCGCTTCGAGGCGGAGACGGGACCGATCGACATTCTCGTCAACAATGCCGGCATGCAGCACCGCTCGCCGCTGGAGGATTTCCCGGCGGAGGCCTTCGAACGGCTCCTGCAGACGAACATCGCCTCCGTCTTCCATGTCGGCCAGGCCGTGGCGCGCCACATGATCACGCGCGGCCGCGGCAAGATCATCAACATCGCGAGCGTCCAGACGGCGCTCGCCCGTCCCTCGATCGCGCCCTATACGGCCACCAAGGGCGCCGTCGGCAACCTGACCAAGGGCATGGCGACCGACTGGGCGAAGCATGGGCTGCAGTGCAATGCGATCGCGCCCGGCTATTTCGACACTCCGCTCAATGCCGCGCTCGTGGCGGATCCGGCCTTCTCCGCCTGGCTCGAAAAGCGCACGCCCGCAGGCCGCTGGGGCAAGGTGGACGAACTCGTCGGCGCCTGCATCTTCCTCGCTTCCGACGCGTCCTCTTTCGTCAACGGCCATATCCTCTATGTAGATGGCGGGATCACCGCTTCGCTCTGACGAAGCGGCCTTTCGGCAGACCTGCGAGCAAGAGGACCTCGGATGAAGTACGTGATCATGGGCGTTTCCGGCAGCGGCAAGTCCTCCGTCGGCGAGGCGCTGTCGAGGGCGATCGGCGCGCCCTACTTCGATGGCGACGACCTGCACCCGGCAGCGAACATCGCCAAGATGAGTGCCGGCATTCCGCTCGATGACGAAGACCGCTGGCCCTGGCTGGAAAAGGTGGGCGAGTGTCTCGCCACCCATCCGGGCGCGATCATCATCGGCTGCTCGGCGCTGAAGCGCATCTACCGCGACCATATCCGCAGCGCGGCTGGCAGCGAGGTCACCTTCATCCACCTTGCCGGACCAAAGGCGCTGATTGCCGAGCGGATGAAGCACCGGAGCGGTCATTTCATGCCGGGGTCGCTGCTGGACAGCCAGTTCGCGGCCCTGGAGCCGCCGTCACAGGACGAAAAGTCGGTGACGGTCTCGATCGATCAGCCGCTGGACGCGATCGTTTCCGAAATCCTCGGCGATCTCGGGGGAGATAAGCCATGAGCAACCGGGTTGCGCTCATCGGGGCCGGCGCCATGGGTGGCGCGATCGGCCGGCGTCTCCTCGAAACGGGCAATCGCCTCACCGTCTTCGATCCGCACCCCGAAAAGGTCGCGGCTCTCGCGGAGCTTGGCGCGCAGGCAGCGGCGACGGCTGCGGACGCTGCTGCTCAATCCGACTTCGTCATCCTCAGCCTCAATTCGCCGGTCATCGTGCGCGCCGCCGTGTTCGGCGCAGGCGGTGTTGCGGAAGGCGCAAGGCCCGGTACGCTGATCATCGACATGTCCTCGATCGATCCCGACGCCACGAAGGCGCTGGCGGCGGAGGCGGAGGAAAGAGGCCTGCGCTGGGTGGATAGCCCGCTTTCCGGCGGCGCGCCGAAGGCGCTGACGGGCGAGCTGACACTGATGGCCGGGGGCACGGAGGAGGACGTGGCGGCGGCCTATGCGGTGCTGAAGCACGTGGCCAGCAACTACACCCACATGGGCCCCTCCGGCGCCGGACAGACGACGAAGCTCATCAATCAGGTGCTCTGCGGGCTGAACTTCCTCGCTGTCGCCGAGGCGACGCAACTGGCGCTCGATGCCGGCGTGGATGCCGCGAAGATACCGCAGGCGCTCAAGGGCGGGCGGGCCGACAGCGCGATCCTGCAGGAATACATGCCGCGCTTCGTCACCAAGGATTACCGCCGTACGGGCCGCATCGACAACATGGTGAAGGATCTGAACGGCGCGCAGGATCTCGCGCGCCGCACGAATACCGCCATGCCGCTGACCGCGGTCTGCGCCGAGATCCACCGCATGCTGACGGCCGCCGGCCTCGGAGGAGAGGACCAGGCGGCGCTGATGGAATTCTTCCGGGGAGCGAGAAGGGACAATCTAGAATGATCACGCGCTTTGCATTGTTCGACGGCCACGTGAAGTCGGGCCATCAGGAGGCCTTCCGCAAGGAGGTGCTGGAAACACTTCTGCCGATGTGGAAGCGGTTTCCGGGTGCGCTCTGCGTCCGCGTCTGCTTCGCCGAAAGCCGCGACGAGGGTGCGCCGGACTACCCGCTGATCCTCGCCGTCGGCTATCCCGACATGGCAGCCGTCGAGGCCGCGCTGGCAAGCCCGATCCGCATGGAATCGCGGGCGGCGACGGAAGCGGTTCTCGCCCGCCATTTCGAAGGCAGGGTGCATCACCACGTTACCACGGCGCACGAATTTCCGCTTTGACCGCGGCGCTTGCATTGGCGGCGCAAAAACGGTTCACTGCGCACCAAATCGGCTCAGCGGATGACGGAATGAAGGACAGGAACAAGACCCCCACCATGGCGGACATCGCCCGGATCACGGGCGTCTCGCCCATGACGGTCTCCCGCGCCTTCAAGTCCGACAGCCGCATCAGCGCGGAGACGCGCGAGGCGATCCTGAAGGCGGCGGAGGACCTCGGCTATGTCTTCGATAGTGCCGCCTCGAGCCTCAGATCGCAGAAGACGGATTTCGTGGCCGTCACCATTCCCTCGATCAACAATGCGAACTTTGCCGACACCGTCGGCGGGCTCTCGGAAGTGCTTGCCTCCCGCGGAATGCAGATCCTGCTCGGCTACACCAATTACGACATGCAGGAGGAGGAGCGGCTGATCGAGCAGCTGCTCCGCCGAAAGCCGCAGGCGATCGTCGTGACCGGCGGCAAGCACACCCCGCGGGCCCGCAAGCTGCTCGAGAACGCCCACATCCCCGTCATCGAGACCTGGGACGTGCCGGCGGAACCGATCGGCCACTATGTCGGGTTTTCCAACGCGCTCGCGGTCCGGGAAATGGTCGATCACTTCGTGGAAGTCGGCTATCGCAAGATCGCCTTCATCGGCGGCGATGCCGGCCGCGACACCCGCGGCTCCGACCGCCGTCACGGCTTCATCGAGGCGATGAAGGCGCACGGGCTCGACGCTTCTCGCCTGATCGCTGCCGGCACGCCGCCGATTTCGATGCGCGAGGGGGCGAATGCCATGGCCCGCCTGCTGCACGACCTGCCGGATACGGAAGCGGTCATCTGCGTCTCCGACCTCTCGGCCTTCGGCGCGCTGACCGAATGCCAGCGCCGCGGCATCGCCGTTCCCCAGCGCATCGCCATCGGCGGCTTCGGCGATTACGAGATCGGCGGCATTTCGGTGCCGACGCTCACCACCATCAACGCCCGCGCCCGTGAAATCGGAATCAGCACCGGCGTGATGATCCTCGACATTGTCGACGGCGTTGAAGACATCGGCCACGTCGGCATCGAGCCGCAGCTGATCGTCAGGCAGAGTTCGCTGTAGGGGGATGTCTTCTCGCCCCTGGCGGGCGCGAGGGGTGGTTCTTCAACGCTAGGCTTGAGTCTGAAGCCCCCTCATCCGCCTGCCGGCACCTTCTCCCCGCCGGGGAGAAGAGACAAGCGG
>CAMFHT010000003.1 GCA_945952245.1 uncultured Rhizobium sp.
CAGATGTGTATAAGAGACAGCTCGATACCGTCGTCGTGCCGGATCTCGATGACTTCGTCGAACAGAAGCGCGTCATCGGCGAGGCTGCCGGTGCCATGGCAAGCGACCTCATCCACGAGCACGACATGGGGGTGGGCATCGGCTCCGGGCGCACGCTCAGCTTTGCGGTCCGCACGCTTGGTGCACGGCCAAAGCCGGAGAGCTGGGTGGTGGGTCTGACCGGCGGCGTGACCCGTGGCTCGGGCACCAATACATATGAAGTGGCGACCGCCTTTGCCCGCGCGCTTGGTGTCGAGTGTCACTATCTGACCGCACCCATCTACTGTGCCAATCCCGAAAGCCGCAATGCCGTGCTCCTCAACGACGAGCTGACGGACGTGCTCGCGCGAACGGAGATCGCCGATATCTGCCTCGTCTCCTGCGGGCCGCTGACGGAGGATACCTCGCTCACCCATATCCGCGTGGTCAAGGATCACATGGATGCGGTGATCAAGCTCGGGGCTGTGGGAGAATTCCTCGGCTGCTTCCTGGATGCGCAGGGCAGGCCCGTCGATCACTTCCTGAACGACAGCATCATCGCGCTGCCACCGGACAAGCTGAAGCTGAAGCCCGCCTCGATCCTCGTCTCGGGCGGACGGGACAAGATCCCGATCATCCGCGCGATCCTGCGCGCCGGCTATGTCAACCGGCTGGTCACCAATGAAGGCGTGGCGCGTGCGCTGCTGCAGGGGCCGCGCTGAAGCGGCCCCCGGAGTGCCTTAGCGGGCGAGAGCCTTTTCGAGTGCCTCGGCCATCGCCCTCAGCATGACATAGGTGGAGGCGGCGCCGGGATCGATATGGCCGACCGAGCGGGCGCCGAGCTTGGCGGAGCGGCCGCGCCGGGATTCCATGGCGGCAGTCGAGCGCATGCCGGCCTCTGCCCCCTCGCGGGCAGCGACAAGCGTTTCCAGCGCCGAAAGGCCCTTGTCGGCGCGGGCCTCTGCGGCAGCGACGGCAGGCACCCAGGCGTCGATCATCGTCTTGTCGCCGGGCTCCGCCCGACCCCGGTCGCGCACGCCCTGGCAGGCAGCCGATAGCCAGTTCGCCATACCCCTGCCGTCGAGGTTCAGCCGGTCACCGACCGCCGTGCCGGCGCGCAGGAAGGCAGTCGCGTAGAGCGGGCCGGAGGAGGCACCGACGGCATCGAGGAAGGCCTTGGCCATGCGCTTGCAGGTGCCTTCGATCGTCTCGTTCTCTGGAGCGTCTTCGAGCGCGCGCTGCACGGCCTTCCAGCCGATCTCCATGGTCACGCCGTGGTCGCCATCGCCGATGACCCCGTCCAGTTCCGAGAGCCAGTCCTTCTCAGCCACGATCTGCTCGCCCACATTGTGGATCATGCCGCGGAAAATCGCGGGCGTGACGTCGCCTTCCGTCAGAAGTTCGCGCTGAACCTCCGCTTCCGTCGTGCCGCGCTGCTCTGGTGCCTTATCGCTGCGCCGGCCGCGGCTGGTCGTGGCGGCAAGGCCGTCACCGACTGCGCCGACCGTCAGAGCCGGTGTGCGGCACGGATGGTCGAGCAGCATCTGCAGGGTGTCGTCGAGCTTGATCAGGGTGACCGAAGCGCCGGCCATTTCGAGCGATGTCGCGTATTCGCCGACCCAGGACGCGTGAACCCGGATATCAAGCGCATCGAGCCGCTGCTTGACGCGGCGGAACACCAGGTAGAGCTCGATCTGCGCCGTCGAGCCGAGCCCGTTCACCAGCACGGCCACCCGGTCACCGGCGGAAAGCCCGAGTTCGGAGAGGACGGCGTCCATCAGTTCGTCGGTCACCTCGTCGGCGGGCGCGAGTTTCTGCCGGCGAATGCCGGGCTCACCATGCAGCCCCATGCCGATTTCCATCTCGTCGTCGCCGATGGTGAAGTTCGGCTTGCCGGTCTGTGGCAGGGAGCAGGGGCTGAGTGCCACGCCCATGGAGCGGGTCGCCTCGTTTGCCGCCTGTGCCAGCGCCTCGACGCGGGCGAGCGGCTCACCAAGATCCGCTGCAGCACCGGCAATCTTGAAGACGAAGAAGTCGCCGGCGATGCCGCGCCGTTCATGCTTGCGCTCGAGCGGTGCCGAGGCGACGTCGTCGGCCACGGCAACATGGCGGACAGGAATGCCTTCGGCTGCCAGCTCTTCGGCGGCCATGGTGAAGTTCAGGACATCGCCGGTGTAATTGCCATAGAGCATCAGCACGCCCACGCCGCCATCGGCGGCACGCGCGGCATCGGAGATCTGTGCCGGCGAAGGGGAGGCGAAGACATTGCCGACGGCGGCTGCATCGGCGAGGCCGCGGCCGACATAGCCGGCAAAGGCCGGCTCGTGGCCCGATCCGCCGCCAATGACGATCCCGACCTTTCCGTCGCGCGGCCCGTCCACGGCCACCACGGCCCGGCCGGTCGCGCCTTCGAGCGTCAGCATGTCCGGATGGGCGGCAATCATGCCCTCGATCATTTCCGGGATGATGTTTTCCGGCGCATTGATCAGCTTCTTGGTCTTGGCTTGTTCAGTCATGGTCATTCTTCCGTCAGAGGTCGCCGGTGGATGTCAGGCCGCATCACGCCGCATGTAGCGGCGGGAAATGGCATCGAAGGAGATCGCCAGCACGACGATTGCGCCGGAAACGATGCCTTGCCAATAGGGGGAGACGCCGAAAAGCACGATGATGTTCTCGATGATCCCGATGATGCCGGCGCCAAGGATGGCGCCAATCGGGCTGCCGACGCCGCCGGTCGTCGCAACGCCGCCTATCACCGCGGCGGCGATCGGGGCGAGCACCCAGGTATCGCCGATCGAAGGCTGTGCCGTGCCGAGACGGGCCACCATCAGAACGCCGGCCATCGCCGCGAGCGCGCCTGCCGCCACGAAGACCACGAGCCGGATGCGATCGACGCGGATGCCCAGCATGCGCGCGGCGGGCGGATTGTTGCCGATCGCGTACATGTAGCGGCCGAAAGGCGTCTTCAGGAGCACGAAGGCCGCGATGACGAGCGCCACCAGCATCATGACGAAGGGAACGGGCACGCCCAGGATGTCACCGCGTCCGAGGAACTGTACTTCCACGGGAATGCCGGTAATCGCGACACCGCGCGTCAGCACCAGGTTCGCGCCGCCGAAGATGCCGGCGGTCCCGATGGTGAGTACCAGCGAATGGAGCCGGAGCAGGGTGATCAGCAGGCCGTTCAGCAGGCCGAGCCCGGCGCCGAGCAGGATCGCAAGACCCATGGCAGCGGCCGGGTGAATGCCGAGCTTCTTCATGAGAATACCCGCCACGACTCCGCAGAGCCCGCCGATCACGCCGAGCGAGAGGTCGAGCTCGCCGAGGATCATCAGCATGGACTGGGCAATGGTGATAAGGCCCACGAAGGCGAGGCCACGCGCCACCACCGACATGTTGTAGGAGGTAAGGAAATAGGGCGAGATCAGCGAGGAGAGAACGAAGATCACCAGGAGCGCGAAGAACACGCCCGCCAGGGGATTCCTGATCAGGATCGAGAGAGGATTAGACTGCATCGGCTTTCGCCTCCGTTCCGAAGATGGCGCCGACGAGGGTCTCGTTATCGGTTCCTTCGGTGTCGAATTCACCGGTCAGGCGCCCGTTGTGCATGGTGATGATGCGGCTTGCGCAGCGGCGCAACTCGTTGATTTCTGACGAGACCAGGATCACGCCCACGCCGTCTTCGGCGAGGCCCTTCATGATGCGGTAGATCTCGCTCTTGGTGCGGATGTCGATGCCCTTGGTGGGCTCGTCGAAGATCAGGATGCGCGGCTTGGTCGCCATGGCGCGGCCGATGATGGCCTTTTGCTGGTTGCCGCCGGAAAGGTTCGAGATGCGCTTGCCCATCCCCGCCGTGCGGATGCCGTAGCCGTCGATGATCGTCTGCACTTCGCTGCGTTCGCGTCGGTCGCTGATGCCGAGTGCGCCGACCGTCAGCGGCAGGATCGAAAGGCCGATGTTTTCCCGCAGCGAAAGCAGGGGGAAGATGCCGTGATGCTTCCGCTCTTCCGAAAGGTAGAGCATGCCGGCGGTGACGGAGCGCGAGGTATCGCCGAGCGGCCACGGCTTGCCCTCGACCGACACGCTACCGCCGGTCGCCTTCAGGAAGCCGAAGATCGTCTGCATGACCTCCGAGCGGCCTGCACCGACGAGGCCGGCGAAACCGAGGATCTCGCCGCGGCGAAGGTCGAAGCTGACGTCTTCGAAGCGGGCACCGGATAGGTTGCGCACCTGCATGATCATATCGGTGACCGGGCCTGCCGGCCGGAAGTGGTCGTCCATCTCCACATGACGGCCCGACATGGCGCGGATGAGGTCGGCTTCGGTGATATCGGCGACCTTGCCGCTTTCCACCTTCTCGCCATTGCGGAGCACGGTGTAGTCGTCGCCGATCTCGAACACCTCTTCCATCTTGTGGCTGATGAAGACGACGGCATGGTCGCGGTCGAGGAAGCCGCGGATGACCTTGAAGACCCGCTCGACCTCCACCCGCGTCAGCGAGGAGGTCGGCTCGTCCAGGATGAGAACCTTCATGTGCGCATTGGTGGAGGCGCGGGCAATCTGGAGCAGCTGCTGGTCCGAGACCGAGATGCGGGCGACGAGATCTCCCGGACGGGCTTCGATACCGAACCGGTCGAGGTAGGTCTGCGCTTCTTCCATGAGCTGGCGCCGGTTGACGAGCGCGCCGCCATGGCCCGTGCGGTCGAAGGGCATGAACAGGTTTTCCGCCACCGTCATCTGCGGGAAGAGCGTGAGTTCCTGCGGGACATAGGCAATGCTGCGGTAGAGCGAGGGGTCCGCCTCGGGGTCGCGGCCATCGATGCGCACACTCCCGCGGGACGCCTGGTCGGTGCCGGTGAGGATCTTGACGAGCGTGGATTTGCCGGCGCCGTTTTCCCCGGCAAGGATATGGGTGCGCCCGAGTTCGATCTTGAGATCGACGCCGTTCAGCGCGGTGACGCCGGGAAAATCCCGACCGAGCCCGCTGGTTTCGAGATAGGCCATGAGAAACCGCCTTTATGACAAGATGCGGTAGAAAGGGCGCGGCGGCTCTTTCAGCCACCGCGCCCGGCGAACGGTGATGGGAGGATCAGCCGCCGATATTGTCCTTGGTGAGGAAGGCGTTGCCGGTATCGAGGTAGCCCGGAACCGGAGCGCCGGTGGCCTGCGCCCACAGCATCATCACCGACCAGTAGCCCTGCAGTTCCGGCTGCGAGGCGGACGAGCTGTCGGCAACGCCGTTGCGGATCATCTCGATCATCTCCGGCAGGTTGTCGAGGCCGACGAGGGTCACCTTGCCCTGCTTGCCGGCTTCGGTGATGGCCTGGCCGATGCCGATCGGGCCGGCGGCGTCAGAGGCAACCCAGCCCTTGAGGTTCGGGTGCGCCTGCATGATCGCGGCGGCCTGCTGCTGGGCGGTCTCGATGCTGTCGTTGTCGATGCCCTCGGCGACGACCTTGATGCCCTTGTGCTCCGCGAACACCTGGCGATGGCAATCCGCGCGGATCGAATGGTTCGGCGCCGTCGGCACGCCCATCATGATCGCGACTTCGCCTTCGCCGTTCAGGACTTCGACCAGACGGCGCGCGGCGATCTTGGCCTGTTCGCAGAAGTCGGAACCGATATGGGTGATGTTCATGCCTTCCGGCGGCACGGAATCGAAGATCACGAGCGGGATCTTCTGCGACTGGGCTTCTTCCAGCGAGGCGCGGTTGCCCGACGGGTCGAGAAGGTCGATCGCCAGGCCGTCCGGCTGGGTGGCGAGCGCGCTGTCGAGGATCTGGTTCTGCTGCACGACGTCGGCAGCCTGCGGTGCGGAATAGACGACTTCCACATTTGCACCGGTCTGCGCCTTCAGCGCCGAGGCGGCCATCTGTGCACCTTCGTTCACCTTGTCGAACCAGGGATGAACGACCTTCGGAACGATGACGAAGCGGTAGCTGCCCTTCTTCGTCGTGCCGGCGGCATCCTGCGCAAGCGCGGCCACGGGAAATGCGAGTGCGGCGCAAGCCGCCAGCAATGCAAGCTTCTTCACTGGAATTCCTCCCTGAATGCAGGCGCTTTCAAGCCCTGCGTCTTGATGGTCTGCTGCCGCCGGAAACTCCTCTGTCCCCACGGCTCATTGTTTTGATACATATGTATTTTGAATTTTACAAGCGTAAAAGTTCAGGCATGGATCGAGCCTGCTTCTCTGTCACATCCTGAAGTCGCAGAATTCGGCCCGTTCTCATCCGCATCGTGCCGTCGACACGCATGACGATGCCCTGATGCACGGCAGGTGTGAGCAAGAAGGAAAGACAGGATGTGGGTGAGGAAAATGGCAGCAAGGGAAGGATCGCCATTCGGCATCAGCCGGGCGTCTGACGCACCTGGTTTCGCCGGGCGCACCATTTGGAGCGCGAATTTTGAGGGGAATTCAACGCTGGGGAGGCAGGGTCAGCCGACCCGGCCGAAGATCAGGCCCTGGTACGGAATCAAACGTGCTGACCGCCGTTGATGTGGATCTCGGCGCCGTTGATGTAGGAGGATTGCTCGGTGCAGAGGAAATAGATTGTTTCGGCCACCTCCCGGGGCTCGCCCAGACGCTCCATCGGTACCTCAGCTGCCACCAGTTCATCCGTGCCCGGGGAGAGGATCGACGTCTCGATTTCACCGGGCGCGATGGCATTGGCGCGGACGCCGAAGCGTCCGAATTCATGCGCCATCTCGCGGGTGAGGGCCGCAAGCGCCGCCTTCGAAGCCGCATAGGCGACGCCGGCGAAGGGGTGTACCCGTGAACCCGCGATCGACGTGACATTGACGATAGAGCCGCGGGCCGCCTTGAGTTCCGGCATCAAGGCGCGGGCAAGCAGTGCGGTCGAGACGAGGTTGACGTTGAGGACATGCGACCAGATCGCCGCGTCCGTGCCGAGCACGCCGAGCCGGCTCTTCTCCGGCCCCTTGGGCGAGATGCCCGCATTGTTGACGAGGGCGTGCAACCTTCCGTTCGGAAGTCTGGAACGGACTTCATCAGCCAGAGCCTCGATCTGCGAGAGGTCGGCGAGATCGGCCTGGATATGGCTCTCGCGGGCCGATGGCCACCGGCATTCCTCGGAAAAAGGCTGCCGCGAGACGGTCAGGATGCGCCAGCCATGGGTCTGGAACAACTTGACCGTCGCATGCCCGATCCCACGGCTTGCTCCCGTGAGCAGCATGAAGCGTGTTTCTTCGGACATTTATGCTCCTGTCTGAGGCTTGATGCGCCCTGTCGGCGTGTTCTAAGAGATAGCGGTTTCGTACGTGCGATGACAGAGCCTGTTCGAAATTATCGTGCGATGTCAGCGGCCGACCCAAGATCGGCAATTCGGGAGGGGCCATGGCGGAGCGGCCGGCGGAAGGCGAAAACGGTTCCATGCTCGCCGCGTGGGTGTCGACCACGCCCGAGGAGGCGCAGGCTCTGTTGGCCGGCATCTACGGTATCGCCGGCATTGCGGATCGCTTGTCGAGCGAGCGCGACGATACGTTTTTCGTTTCGGACACGTCGGGTGGCCGTTACGTCCTCAAGATCGCCAATCCCGCGGAAGACCAGACGGCGATCGATTTTCAGAACGGCGCGCTCCTGCATCTGGAGGCTTCCGCGCCGGCGGTCCCGGTGCCTCGCCTTGTCCGGACCCTCTCGGGATTGGAAAATCATGCATATGAGACGGCGGATGGTCGACGGAACGTCCGGCTCCTGACCTATATCGACGGGGAGCTGCAGTACCGGATGCCGGCCTCACCGGCACAGAGCCGCAATCTGGGAAAGACGCTCGCCCAGCTGCAGCTGGGGCTCGAACATTATCATGGCCTTGCTCCCCGCCAGAAGCTGATGTGGGACATTTCCCATACGCTGGACCTGCGCGAGGTCGTCGATCATGTCGATCCATCCCGCCGGCCCGCGGTGGATGCCGTTCTCGAGGCCTATGAACGGGCACTTCCCGCGATCGCCCGCCTTGAACGGCGGCAGATCATCCACAACGACTTCAACCCGCACAATATCCTGCTCGATCCGCAGGACCCGTCCCGCATCGCCGGCGTCATCGATTTCGGCGACATGGTGCATGCCCCTGTCGTCAATGATCTCGCGGTCGCACTGTCCTATCAGCTGGCGACAGAGGACTGGATGCAACGGATGGCAGCGCTTCTCGATGGCTTCGCCTCCATCCGTCCGCTGCTCAGGGAAGAGCTCGACCTCCTGCCGCTCCTGGTCCGCGCGCGGCTCGCCATGTCGGTCATCATCGCCGAATGGCGCTCGGCACTCCGCCCGGAAAACCGGGCCTACATCATGCGCAATCACGCGATTGCCTGGCGCGGCCTCCAGAACACGGCCGGTCTTGCGCCCGATGATCTCCTCCATTTCGCCCCACAGATATCCGAGGCCTGAACATGTCGATGGTGAATGCATTTTCGCGCGAGGACTTCGAGCGGTTGAGCGAGAAGGAACGCGCCCTGATCGCCAGGCGCGAGAAGGTGCTCGGTCCGGCCTACAGGCTCTTCTACGAAAAGCCGCTCCACTTCGTGCGTGGCGAGGGCGTCTTTCTCTATGACGCGGATGGCACGCCCTATCTCGACGCCTACAACAATGTCGCCTCTCTCGGCCATTGCCATCCCCGCGTCGTGGAAGCGGTGAGCCGCGAGACGGCAACGCTGGTCACGCATACGCGCTACCTGCACGAGGGCATCATCGACTATGCCGAGGCGCTGACGCAGACCTTTCCTGATGGTCTCGACCAGGCCATGTTCACCTGTTCGGGCAGCGAGGCCAATGATCTCGCGGTCCGCATCGCGCGCTTCGTCACCGGCGGCACCGGCATTATCGCCACCGAACTTGCCTATCACGGCCTGACGGCCGCCGTCGCCGAGTTCTCGCCCTCGCTGGGCGAAGCCGTGACGCTCGGTCCGCATGTCCGCACCGTGCCGGCACCGGACAGCTACCGCGTTCCGGCTGGCGAGGCGAAGGAGAAGTTTGGTCGCGATGTTCGCGCAGCAATCGCCGACCTGAAGCGCCATGGCATCCGGCCGGCCATGCTGATCGCCGACACGATCTTTTCCAGCGACGGCATCTTTGACGGACCGAAAGGCCTGCTGAAGCCGGCGGTGGATGCAATTCATGAGGCGGGCGGCCTGTTCATCGCCGACGAAGTGCAGCCGGGCTTCGGGCGGACGGGGGAGGCGATGTGGGGCTTCGAACGCCACGGCGTCTCACCCGATATCGTCACGCTCGGAAAACCGATGGGCAATGGCTATCCCATGGCCGGGCTGGTGATCAGGCCGGAGATCATCGCGGAGTTTGGTCCGAAGGCGCGGTATTTCAACACGTTCGCGGGCAACCCGGTCGCGGCGGCGGCGGGCAAGGCCGTGCTCGACACCGTCCGCATCGAGGGACTGCAGAAGAATGCGCTCGACGTGGGCGCCTATCTGAGAGACGGGCTGCGGAAACTAGCCGAACGGCATGAGGCGATCGGTGACGTCCGTGGCTCCGGCCTGTTCATCGGTGTCGAGATCGTCTCGGACCGTGACGCGAAAACGCCCAATGCGGCGCTCACCGCCCGCATCGTCAATGGCTTGCGCGAAAGGCGTGTGCTGATCAGCGCTTCCGGACCGCGGGCCAACGTTCTGAAGATCCGTCCACCGCTCGTCTTCGGCAGGGGGCATGCGGACATGTTGTTGAATGCGCTGGGGGACGTGCTGGAACTCTAGTACTGCGCTTGGACGAGTTATGATTGAATGAAAGCACGGGCCCGCAGGCAGGACCAACGGGCCTGTGAGATGCAGAGTTTGAAGTCTATATGACCGTTTCCAGCCGTGTGTTCATCACCAGTTCGGCAACGGAGGATGCATTCGGCAGACGCAGCAGGAAAGCGATCGTGTCCGCAATGGTTTCCGGTGGAATACGGTCCGCCGCGGGGGTCACGCCGGGAATGCCGGCGACGAAGTCGGTGGCGACGGCTCCGGGGCAGAGCGCCGTCACCCGCACGCCATGGTCCCAGCCGGCAAACTTCGCCGCATGGGTCAGCGCCATGACCGCATGCTTGGTCATGGCATAGGCGACCGAAACGCCATCGCGGTAACGCTTTCCGTCCGTAGAGGCGACGTTGATGATCCTGCCATTCCCGCTCGTTTCGAGATGGGGAAGGGCAAGGCGGATGAGGCGGTAGGGCGCCTTCACGTTCACCTCCCACATGTCGTCGAGGACGCTTTCGTCGCCCGAGCGGAGATCGAGCGTCTTGATCATGCCGGCATTGTTGATGAGGCCGTCGATGCGTCCGAACCGCGCGAGCGTTGAGTCCAGCCAGGCCGCGGCATCCTCTGGCACGGTCGCATCGAAGCGGTGCAGCAGCACGCGATCTGCGGGGAGGCCGGCTTCCTGAGCGAGCTTTTCCGGCTGCCGTACCCCGAGCGAGAGGCTGTAGCCTTCCTCGGCGAGGACCCTGGCGGCGGCAAGCCCGATACCTCTGGCAGCGCCGGAGATCATGATGACGCGGCCTTCGGGGGCGATGGAACGGGGAGATGTGGTCGAAGCCATCAGAAGATTCCCTGGTAGACGCCGCCATCGTTGACGATGTTCTGGCCGGTGATGTAGCCGGCATTGCGGCCGCAGAGGAAGGCGATGAGATCGCCGCATTCGGCGGGGTCTGCGAAGCGTCCGGCAGGCGTCATCTTCAGCCGGTCGGCGACGATCGTCTCATAGGTGGTGTTGCCGCGAGCCGCATGGCCGTGCAGGTTCGTCTGCAGCGCGTCGGTATCGAAGAAGCCGGGCAGCACGCTGTTGATGACGACGTTGTGTGCCACCAGTTCCCGCACCATGGAGCCGATCGCACCCGCGAGCGCGAGGCGCGCGCCGTGGCTCTGACCGAAATTGACCTGCGGGAACTTGATGTTGCTGACGGATATGTTGACGACGCGGCCGAACTTGCGCTCGCACATGCCCGGGACGATCTTCTGGATCAGCTCCAGCGAGGCCATGCAGTGGGTCTCGAACCACTGATGCCAATCCTCGCCCGTCAGCGTGCGGAAGTCGGATGGCGTCTGGCGTACGCCAGGATTGGTAACGAGGATGTCAGGGTCGGGGCAGGCGGCGAGCACCGCTCTTCGCCCGCCCGAATTGGTCACGTCGGCGGCCACATAGTTCACGGCGACGCCGAATTCATCCGAGATCGCCCAGGCGGCGGTTTCGAGTGCATCCTGGCTGCGGGCGACGAGTGTCAGCGTCACGCCTTCTGCGGCAAGCGCGCGGGCGGCGGCGTGGCCAAGCCCCTTGCTGCCGCCACACACCAGCGCGTGGCGGCCCTTGATTCCGAGATCCATCTGCTTTGGTCCTTTTCAGAGATCAGGCTGCAAACGAGCCGGCAAGAAGCCGCGGCGGCACGCGGAAGCGGCCTGCAACATCCTTGAGCTGTTCCCGTTCGGTGATGATTTCCGCCTGTGTGCCCGAGACCAGAACCGTCGCCGGCAGGAGCTGGGCATTGTAGCGGGCAGCGGAGGACTCCGTGTAGCCGCCGGCATCGAGGAAGGCGACGTAATCGCCGCGGACGAGGGCCGGCATCTTCCGGTGCGGACCGATCTCGTCGGAATTGCAGAGCGGGCCCACAAGATCGACGGTTTCGGTCGGCGCCGCGCCTGCGTTCTTTACCGGCACCGCATGGTAATACCAGTCCAGAACGGCCGCCCAGGAAAGATGGTTGGTGGAGAGATCGAGGTTGACCCACTTCTTGGTCTGGCCCGTTTTCACCGCGCCGACACGGCCGACAGCGACGCCGGCGGGGCCGGAGAGCGCACGGCCGGGTTCCAGCCTCAGCTTCGGCAGCGGCAGGTTCAGCCGTTCCGCCTCTTCGCGGATCGCGGCCGAGCAGAGGCGTGCGTAATCTTCCGGCGTCGGTGCCCTGTCGTCGTCCAGCTGGCTGTTCGGGCCGGTGCCATACCACTTGCCGAAGGTCCAGCCGCCGCCGATGTCGATGCAGGGCGGTGTCCAGCCGGTGTGCTCGCGGATATAGCCGGACCAGGTGATCATCTCGCGCGCCATGACGGCGAAGTCGGCGGGGTCGTTCGACATGCGGCTCAGATGGAAATGGGTTTCCTTCAGCACGACCGAGGGCATGGTCTTGGCGCGGTTGACGATCTCAACCGTCTGCTCGCGTGTCATTCCCCACTTGGTGCTGTCGCTCTGTTCCTTCAGCGTGCCCGGGCCGTGCATGGCGACGCCGGTACGGTTGCGAAGCGGTTCGAGGTCGAGCTTCAGGCGGATGCCGATGTCGACGGTGGTGTTGAGCCGCTCGGCGATGGCGACGATGCGGTCGAGCTCGTCCATGGCGTCGATGTTGATGCAGAGGCCGTTGGCGATCGCCATTTCCAGCTCTTCGTCCTGCTTGTTCGAGCCATTGAGGACGAGCGATTTCGGATTGGTGCCGGCCAGCAGTGCCATGTACATTTCCTGTGCGCCGAAGCAATCGCCGCCAGCGCCTTCCTGGTTCATGATGTGGCGGATCGCGAGACCGTTGTTCGACTTGTTGGCAAACAGGATCTCGACGTCGGGATAATGGGCACGGAAGGCGTCGCGGAAGCGGCGGTAGTTCTGGCGCAGCTGGTTTTCCGAGATGATGTAGAGCGGCGAGCCGAATTTTTCGGCGAGGTCCTGCACGTCGCAACCATCGACGAAGAGATTGCCGTTCGGGCCGATCCCGATGAATTCACCGAAGGTGGTGCTGTATTGGCCGGGCGTCAGATCCGGTGCGCGAAGCTTAGCATGGGGCATGGCTTACTCCCTTGTTTCCATGTGGTGTTGTGTCGTTGATCCGGTCAGAGCATGGAGAGGGCTTTCAAGCCCTGCTCGAGGCCCTTCAGCGCCTCACCCTCCAGAGGGCGGAGCGGGCGGCGGGGCTTGCCGCCGCCGGGCAGGCCCATCATGTCCATGGCAGCCTTCGTCGCCGGGTATAGGGTGCGGCCGCCCGAGGTGCAGAGGTCGGTGAGCCGTCGGCCAAGCGCCTGCAGCTCGGCTGCTCGCGCATGCTCGCCGTTCTTCGGCGCGTGATAGAGATCGACACCGCCCTTCGGCCACATGTTCGGGAAGCAGTCGATCGTCCCGTCAGCACCGAGCGCGACGGCGGGCACGCCGAACACGGAGGAGGGCCCGCAGAAGACGCGGAGCGTCTCGTGCACGGCGAGATGGGTGGCATAGTAATTGTTCCAGTCGCCGGAGCTTTCCTTGACGGCAACGACCCGGTCGAGCGCCGAAAGGCGGGCGACGAGGGCAGGCGAAAGCGCGTTCACCGCATTGCCGGGGATGTTGTAGGCGCAGATCGGCAGGCCTACCCTGGCATCCACGTCGCGGAAATGGGCGAAGATCTCGTCGTCGGTCAGCTTGACGAAATAGGGCGGCAGGATGAGCACGCCGTCCACGCCCGCCTTTTCGGCAGCGAGCGTGAGATCGACGGTCTCGTCCACCGTCACGGCACCCGTGCCGACGAGCACCGTGCCCTTGCCCTTCATTACCTCGGCGGCAAGTGCGTAGAGCTGTTTCCGCTCAGCATTCGAGAGCGCCCAGAATTCGCCGGTGCAACCGCCGACGACAATGCCGGTGGCACCTTCGTTCACCAGCCGTTCGGCATTGGCGGCGAAGGCCTTCTCGTCGATCGAGCCGTTATCGGAAAACGGCGTGGTAACGGCCGGCATTGGGCCGACCCAGGTGACGCTGTTTCTATCCATGATCAGGTATCCCTTGTCTTTTCCCGGCGGTTCAGCGCGACCAGATGCCTTCGCGCACCAGGTCATCCATGGCCGCATCGACGGCTGCGCGCGTGCCGGCAACCATTTCCTCGATCTCGGCGCGGGTGATGATGAAGGGCGGCGAGAAGGAGATCGTGTCCGCATGCGGAAGCGCGCGGGTGATGATGCCGCGGTCGCGGGCATGGCGTACGATGCGGGCTGCAATCTTCAGGCTTGGGTCGAAGCGGGTCATCGGGTTCTTGTTCGCGACGAACTCGACCGCGGCGACGAGGCTCTTGCCCCTGATATCGCCGACGAGCGGATGGTCGCCGAAGGCTTTTTGCAGAAGCTCGTGCATGTAGGCGCCCTGTTCGGCAGCCTTGCCGATCAGGCCGTCACGCTCGATGATCTCAAGGTTGGCAAGGGCGGCTGCGGCGGCGAGCGGATGTGCCGAGTAGGTGTAGCCATGGCCGAAGGGACCGAACTTCGCCTGGCCGTCCACGATCGTGCGCCAGACCTTTTCAGAGACGATGCAGCCGGAGAGCGGCACATAGGCCGAGGTGATCCCCTTTGCGACCGTGATCAGGTCCGGTTCGAGGCCGACGACGGGCGAGCCGAACCATTGGCCGAGACGGCCGAAGCCGGAAATCACCTCGTCGGCGATGATGAGGATCTCGTACTTGCGCAGCACCGCCTGGATGGCCTCGTAATAGCCTTCCGGCGGCACGATCACGCCGCCTGCGCCCATGACCGGTTCCATGATCATGGCGCCGATGGTTTCCGGACCCTCGGCGAGAATCAGGGCTTCGAGATCGGCGGCGAGCTTCGCGGAGAAGTCGGCGTCGCTCATGCCCGGTTCCGCCTCCCAAAGGCGATAGGGAGCCGTCGTGTGCTTGACGAAGGGCAGCGGCAGATCGAAGCCGGAGTGCAGCGACGGCATGCCGGTCAGGCTGCCGGATACGATGGTGACGCCATGATAGCCGCGGTTGCGGGCGATGATCTTCTTCTTCTGCGGACGGCCGAGCGCGTTCCAGTAGTACCAGACGAGCTTCACCTGCGTGTCGTTGGCATCCGAACCCGACTGGCCGAAGAACACCTTTGACATGCCGGCGGGCGCGTTGGAGATCACCTTTTCGGCGAGCAGCACGGGCGTATCCGTGCCCCAGGAGGAGAAGGAGTGAAAATAGGGCAGCGTCATCGCCTGCTCGCGCAGGACCTCGGCGATTTCCGGCCGGCCATAACCGACATTCACGCACCAGAGACCCGCCATACCGTCGATATAGCGGTTGCCATGGTTGTCCTCGAGGCGCACGCCCTTGCCCTTTACGATTACGGTCGGGCCGTTCTTCTCGTGTTCTGCCAAGGCGGTGAAGGGATGGAACAGGAACTTCTTGTCCAGTTCCACGAGGTCGGGGGTGTTGCGAAGGATGTCGTTCATCGCGCGATGCTCCTGAATTCTGCCGGACGCTCCGCGTCCGTGTTGATGCGCTGGCCGCTTTCGCGGTCGAAGAAATGCAGCCGGTCGATTCTGAGCGCGATCGGCACGGCTTCGCCCAGTCTGAGCGCCACGTCGCCGGCAGCGCGCATGACGAAGTGTGCGCCGCCGAGGTCGAGGGTTACGATGGATTCGTGGCCTGTCGGCTCGACGAGCTTGACGGAGGCCCGTGCGGCTTCGCCGGAGGCGATGGAGATATCCTCGGGCCGGACGCCGAGCGTAATCGGGCGCCGGTGTCTTGAGTCCGCCATGACGAGCGAGGGCGGAAGCGGGAAGCGCTGGCCGCCGACGAGCAGGAAGGCCGCACCTTCCGCCATCTCGATCTCGGCCTCCACCAGCGTCATCGACGGCGTGCCGATGAAGGAGGCGACGAAGGTATTGGCGGGCCGGTTGTAGATTTCCGATGGCGTCGCGAACTGCTGCAGATGGCCCTGATGCATGACGGCTATCCGCGTGGACATGGTCATCGCTTCCAGCTGGTCATGGGTGACGTAGACCATGGTCTTGCCGAGGCGGCGGTGGAGCTCGATCAGCTCCGTGCGCATGTGCGCCCTGAGCTTGGCGTCAAGGTTCGAGAGCGGCTCGTCCAGGAGAAAGACCTTGGGATCGCGCACCAGCGCACGGCCGAGCGCCACGCGCTGCTGCTGTCCGCCGGAGAGCTGCTTCGGCCGGCGCTCCAGGAGAGGGCCGAGCTGCAGGAGATCGGCGACCGCCTTGATGCGGGCGGGGTGCTCGCTCTTGGGCACGCCCCGCTTCTTCAGCGGGTAGGCGATGTTCTGCCCGACGGTCATGTGCGGGTAGAGCGCATAGGACTGGAAGACCATGGCGATGTCCCGCTCGCCGGGCGCGACGTTGTTGACGGCGCGCTCGCCGATCCGGATCTCGCCGCCGGTCGGCTGTTCGAGGCCGGCCAGCATGCGCAGCGTCGTCGTCTTGCCGCAACCCGAGGGGCCGAGCAGCGAGACGAACTCGCCCGAGCCGATTTCCAGATTGAGGTCGGGAATGGCGACCACCGACCCGAACGCTTTCTGTACCTTGTTGAAGATGACGTTGACCAAATTCTCGTCCTCTTTGACGCTCAGCCCTTCACGCCGCCGGCGCCGAAGCCGCGGGTGAGATAGCTCTGCAGGAATGCGAAGATGATGATGAGCGGGATGCTCATCATGACGGAGGCAGCCATCAGCAAGGACCAGTCGATGTTGAAGGCGGTGATGAGCATGTTCATGACGCCGGTCGTCAGCGGCCGCGACTGGTCCGAATTCACCAGGACCAGCGCGTAGAGGTATTCGTTCCACGCGAGGATGAAGGTGAAGAGCGCAGTCGAGATGATGCCGGGCAGCGCCTGCGGCAGGATCACGTCGAAGAAGGCGCCCATCCGGCTTGCGCCGTCGACCAAGGCTGCCGATTCCAGATCCTCCGGAATTCCGGCCATGAAGGAACGGAGCAGCCAGAGTGCGTAGGGCAGCGAGAAGGTGGTATAGGCGATGACGAGGCTCGCCAGCGTGTTCGAAAGCCCGATCTTCACCATCATGAGGTAGAGCGGGATGATGAGCACGACGGATGGCAGCAGGTAGGTGAAGAGCACCAGGCCCGCCAGCGTTTCCCGGCCGCGATAGCGGAAGCGGACGAGGCTGTAGGCCCCGAGTGCGCCGACCGTGACGACGAGCAGCGTCGTCGACGTCGCGAGGATCGCCGAATTCACGAAATAGCGCAGGAAGGGCGTGTCGGTGAGCAGGATGCGGTAATGCTCGAACGTCACTTCGCGCGGCAGGAAACCCGGCGGGATGGTGAAGAGCTCGCTCTGCGGCTTCAGCGAGGTCAGCACCATCCAGACCAGCGGAAAGGCGATGACCGCAACGAGCGTCCAGGTGACGATGTTGAGGATGACGGTGGAGAGGCGGCTCGTCATGGCGTGCTCCGATCGCGGCTATAGGCGAGGTAGGCGAGCATGAACACGAGCATCACCACCATCATCGCGACGGCATAGGCCGCAGCCATGCCCATCTGGTTGAGCCCGAAGGCCTGCTGGTAGACGATCAGCGGCAGGGTCCGGGTATTGTCCATCGGGCCGCCGCCGGTCAGCAGGTAGATCAGGTCGAATTCCTTGAAGTCCCAGATGATGCGGAGAAGGATGACGATGGAGAGCACGTCGCGCAGCTGCGGCAGGGTGACATCGGTAAAGCGCGAGAAGGTGCCGGCGCCATCGATGCGGGCGGCTTCGTAGAGGTGTTCCGGAATGGTCTGCAGCCGGGCGAGCACGGCGATGACCACAAAGGGAAAGAACTTCCAGGCGCCTACGGTGATCACGCTCACCATGGCATTCGGCATGCTGCCCAGCCAGTCGACGGGCATGTCGATCACGCCGGCGGCAATTAGCAGGTGGTTGAGGATCCCGTAGAGATCGTTGAACAGCCAGCGCCAGACGAGGACGGCGACGACTGTCGAGATGAAATAGGGAAACAGTACCAGGCTGCGCGCCAGCGACCGGAACAGGATGTTCTGGTTGAGGAGCAGCGCCATGCCGACGCCAAAGCCGATCTGCAGTACCAGCGTGCCGGCGGTCCACACGAAGGTGGTCCAGAGCGCGTGCCAGAAATAGGCGCTGCTAAGGATCGTCCGGTAGTTCTCGAGCCCGACCGCCTTGCCGGCGAGCGTCGGGGTATAGATCGAGAAGAACGACAGATAGATCGCCGACAACAGCGGATAGACGATCACCGCCGTCAGGATCAGCACGGTCGGTGCGATCAGGGCCAGGCCCAGAAGGGCATAGCGCCGCTCCAGCGGTGTCATGGATTGTTTCGCATGCATGGGTATTGCCAGTTCTGCCAGGTGAAGGACATGAGAGGGCGCCGCACCGAAGCGATGCGGCGCCTTGTGGGCGGTCAGCCCTTCATGATCGCTTCGATCTTGCCGGAGATGTCGCCGACGGCCGTCTTGGCGTCGTCGCCGTTCAGCACCACGCGCTGCACGAGTTCGGCGATCGCATTGCTGGCGATGATCTCGTTGGCCTTGAGGTTCGGCTTGTAGCCGTCGTTCTCGTAGCCGAGATTCTTGCCGGCTGCGGCGGCCTTCGCCATCAGCGCCACCTCGTTCGGATAGGCCTTGATGATCGCGTTATCGAGATAGGCAGGGTTATCGGCCACCGTCTTCAGCACCGGCAGCACATGGCCGGGCGCGGCATGCAGCTGCGGGATGTATCCAGCCGGCTCGAACAGGAAGGCCGCGAACTTCTTGGTCGCGTCGAGGTTGCCGGCATCCTTCGGCATCATGACGGACGGGAAGTCGTTGAAGGTCCAGGGGGCGACGTCCTTTGATATCGTCGGATAGACAGCGCAGGTGACATGCGGCGCGATCGTCGGATTCTGGGCAGTGACGTTGGCCAGCACGCGGCCGGCATAGATGCCGGTGGCGGTCGCGCCGGACACGAAGGCCGTGAGGCTTTCGCCCCAGCTGTAGTTCGTGGCGCCAGGCGGGCAGAATTCGCGCATGGACTTGTAGAAGTCGAGCGCCTTGTAGGTGGCGTCGCTGTCGAGCGCGATGTCGAGGTCCTTGGTGAAGACCTGGCCGCCGGCGCGGTGGATGAAGCCGATGAAGATCAGCGATGTCATGGAGTTGAGGCCGTAGGGAAGCGGCGCGCCATAGATGCCGCCGCCCTGCATCTTGGAGACGGCGGTGCGCAGCTCGTCCCAGGTCTCGGGCGCCTTGTCGATGCCGGCCTTCTCCATCAGATCCTTGCGCAGCCACAGCATGTCGGCAGCGGTATTGCCGATCGCCGTTCCGCAGTAATGGCCGTCCGCCGTCTTGTAGACGTCGTTGGCGCCGGGAAAGTAGTTCGCTTCGCCGATCGCCTTGATCACGTCGTCCATGGGCTCGAGCAGCCCTTGGCCGTAATAGTTCTGGGCCGCGAAGGAGGGGAGGTGGGTGACGATGTTCGGAACCTGCTTGGCGGCAAATGCAGCGGCCAACTGGGCGGGGTAGCCTTCGTCCGAAGTCGGCTCGAACAGCACCTTGACGCCGGGATTTGCCGCTTCGAAGGCGGCGATCTGCGCCTGATACATCTTCAGCTGTTCCGGAGATGCCTGCGGCGACCACCAGCGGATGGTGGTTTCCTCTGCGGCATTCGCGCGGCCCCCAAGGCCCGGCAGCACCCCGAGCGCCAGGCCCGCCGCACCGGCGGTTCCCAGACCCTTCAGCACGGCCCGTCGCGATATGGCGGCCACGGAAGCCTTCAGCTTGTCATCTCTGTTGTTCGACATTCTATCCACTCCCCTTTTTTCTCATCGCAGTCAGATGCGATATGCGCACAGATGTGCACAAAACTGGGAATGGATCAACCGGGATAGGTGGAGTCAAGCAATGCTGCTAAAGCTGGAAGGCAGACAAAATAACAATAAGCCACTGAAATAAAACAATTAAAAAAATCTGCAGATCATATCAGTCCGCAACTATTTTTCGCACATTTGTGCGAATATGGTGACACCGTCGATTTGAATGTGTAACGTCCGAACGAATTCAGCATAGGAGCAATCATGATTTCGATAAAGGATCCGAGCCTGTTCCGGCAGGCGATTTACCTCAACGGCGCTTGGCACGAGCCGGGTACCGAAGCGATCGAGGTCACCAATCCTGCGACCGGTGAGGTGCTGGGACGCGTGCCGAAGGCGAGCCGCGAAGACACGCGCCGCGCGATCGAAGCGGCCAATGCGGCCTTTCCGGACTGGGCAGCCCGCACGGCGCGCGAGCGCTCCACCGTGATGCGCCGCTGGTATGAGCTCATCGTCGAGAATGCCGACGATCTCGCCGCCATCCTGACGGCGGAGCAGGGCAAGCCCTTCGCCGAGGCGCGCGGGGAGATCCTTTACGGTGCCTCCTTCTTCGAGTGGTTCGCCGAGGACACCAAGCGCATTTCCGGCGAGACCATTCCGGCACCGAGCCGCGACAAGCGCCTGCTGGTCATCCGCCAACCCATCGGCGTCTGCGCCGCGATCACGCCGTGGAATTTCCCGATGGCAATGATCCCGCGCAAGGCAGGTCCGGCAATCGCTGCCGGCTGCACCATGGTGCTGAAGCCCGCGAGCGCCACCCCCTTCTCCGCCCTGGCGCTGGCCGAGCTCGGCGAGCGGGCAGGGTTGCCGAAGGGCGTCTTCAGCGTGCTCACCGGCCAGGCGGGTGTCGTCGGCGAGGAGCTCGTGACAAATCCGCTGGTGCGCAAGATCACTTTCACCGGCTCCACGGAAGTGGGCAGGGAGCTGATGGGCAAGGCCTCGCGAACCATCAAGAAGGTCGCACTGGAGCTCGGCGGCAATGCGCCGCTCATCGTCTTCGACGATGCCAAGCTCGAGACCGCGGTGCAGGGCGCGATCGCGGCCAAGTTCCGCAACATGGGCCAGACCTGCGTCTGCGCCAACCGCATCTACGTGCAGGACGGGATCTATGATGCCTTCATCGCCCGTTTCGCCGAAGTCGTTGCCGCGATGAAGGTGGGCAACGGCATGGAGAAGGACGTGCTCCAGGGCCCGCTGATCGATGAAGCCGCCGTCGCCAAGGTTGAGGAACACGTGGCCGATGCTGTCGCGGGCGGTGCGCGGATCGTCACCGGCGGCAAGCGGCATGCGCTGGGCGGCACCTTCTACGAGCCGACCGTTCTCGCCGACGCCTTGCCTTCGATGAAGATCGCGCGAGAGGAAACATTCGGCCCCGTCGCGCCGGTCTTCCGGTTCAAGGACGAGAAGGACGCCATCCGGATGGCGAACGACACGGAGTTTGGCCTTTCTGCCTATTTCTTCACGCAGGATCTCGCCCGCACCTGGCGGGTGGCCGAGGCGCTCGAAGTCGGCCAGATCGGCATCAATACCGGCCTCACCTCCTTCGAAGGCGCGCCCTTCGGCGGCATCAAGCAGTCGGGCATCGGCCGTGAGGGCTCGCATCACAGCATCGAGGAATTCCTCGAGCTGAAATATCTCTGCATGGGCGATATGGGCTGAGAGCCCGCTACAGTTCGGGCGGCGCGTTTTCGGAGCGCGCCGCTCTTTCATGCTGTGAAGCGCCGGGGGCTGTAGTCATCGAGATCCTCGCCGGCATCCCCGTTCAGCATCATGTCAGCGACGAGGCGTGCCGAAAGCGGGCCGAGCGTATAGCCCGCATCTCCCGGAACGGCGTAGTAGAGGCCCGGTACGCGGCTCGAGGGGCCAAGCACACCCTTGCCATCGACGGACGTGTTGACGCCCGCCCAGGTCCGAATGACCCTCAATGGTGCGATGGACGGGGCGATGTGGAGCGCAAGCGTGGTGTTGGCGGTCAGGCTGTCGAGGCGCACCGTCGGATGCGCACGCGGCCCCCTAAGATCCGCTGGCCAGCCACCGCCGATGACGATCTGCCCGGTCGAAAACTGCTTCAGCGTGATCATCCGGTCCGCATGCTGGACGAGGTGCCCGATCATTGGCGCCGTCGCTTCGGTAATGTTCATGTGCAGAGGCTCGGCTCTCGTGGGCAGGTTGAGCCCGAGGGTCGCTGCGAGCGCTCCCGTTCCGGCGCCTGCGGCAAGCACCAGTTTTTCCGCGTGAAGCCGTTCGCCGTCGGGAAAGTGAAGCGTGAAGCCGCTGTAGGCAGCTCCATTCTGTTCCAGCGAGAGAGCCCGCACCCCTTCCAGCAAGGTCACGCCCAGCCGCTGCAGCCAGTCGCGGATGGCGCGGTTGCATTTCAGAGGATTGAGCTTGCCCTCGTCATGGCAGATTTCCGCACCGATGACCGCGGGACCGAGATAAGGCGCGAGCCGGTCGAGGTCGGTACGATCGAGAATGTCGACGGAGAGACCGAGTTCACGCTCGCGGTCCGCCTTGCGCTTCAGGAATTCGAGCTGGTCCGGGCTTTCCGCCACCATCAGACCGCCGTTGACCTTCAGGTCGAAATCCGCGCCGAGCTCGCGTTCGAACTCGCGCCAGAAGCGAACCGCCCGTGGGTAAAGCGGCAATTGTCGCTCCATGCCCGGAACGTGCTCGGGATAAAGCCGCATGAAGCGGCTCTGCATCTGCACATGCAGGCTGCCGGCATTGGCGGTCGAGCCGCCCGTCTCGCCGCTGTCGATCAGCGTGACCTGCCGGCCGGCTTCAGCAAGGAAACCCGCGAGCACGCTGCCGAGGATACCGCCGCCGACGATGGCGATCTCGCTCCTCCAGACTTCACCAGTTCGCGTCATGACGGCATCTCGGCGGCGAGATCGGCAATCGCGACGGGCCTTACCGGCACACGCGGCGCGAAGCCGGAAAGGTCGTGCCGCTCGTAGCCGAACCGGCCGGCGAGGAGCGTGTCGAGCACCGGCCCGCAATAGCGGCCCTGGCAGCGGCCCATCCCGACGCGGGTCTGGCGCTTCACGGCGCCGATCATCCGCATATCGGTTGCAAGCGCATCCTCGATGTCGCCGAACTTCACTTCCTCGCATCGGCAAATGAGTGTTTCGCTGTCGATCAGGCCACTGTCGAAGCCGCCGAACTTGTAGAGGCTCCAGAGCGCCTTCTGGAAGCGCCGGTGGCGCGCGAGATTTCGACGGCTAGCGGCAAGATGAAGGGGATCCACGCCAAAACCGAGATCCGCCGCAGCTGCGGCACCGACGATCGCGCCTTCCGCGAGCGCCGCCTTTGCGCCGCCGAGCCCTGTGCAGTCTCCGGCCGCATAGACGCCCGGAAGGCTCGTCCTGCCGCCGTCGTCCCTGATGGTCACGAGCTGCCGGCGAACGGGATCGAAGGCATGGTCCACGCCCATGCCGCGCAGAAGCTCATTGGCCGGCTCGAAGCCATAGCCGAGGCAGACTGCATCCACGGTGTAGTTCGTTTCTTCGCTGGCAGTGCCAGCTTTGGCAACGGCCGGACCGAGTGTGACGCGGAGCGCCTGGCCCTCCTGCTCGATCTTGCGCACGACGGTTTTGTAATGCATGCCGACACCGGCCTTCCGCGCAACCTTCTGATAGGCAAGGCCGTCTCGGATGAGGTCGGGCGCCGAAAGCAACATTTGGGCGAGGCTGCCGGCTTCTAAGATGCTGGGGGACGCCGCTGCCTCGGCGATGGCCACCACTTCGCAGCCGCCGCTTACCAGTTCGGCAGCGAGCTGGAGATTGAGGGGGCCGTTGCCGGCGATCAGCACTCGCTTGCCGGGGATGCGGCGCGCGGTCCGCCAGAGCGTCTGCGCCGCGCCGGTCGTCATCACGCCCGGAAGCGTCCAGCCCGGGACCGGCCATGGGCGCTCATAGGCTCCCGTCGCAATGATTGCCGCGCGCGGCTCGAAGCGTACGGCGCCGGAGGGGCCGCTGCCGGCATACTGTCGGCCTTCGAAGGCACCCCAGATGGTGATGTCGTGACGGAATTCGACGCCGAGCGCCACGGCTTCCGCAATCAATTGCGCGCCTTTTGCGTGCTGGGGATCGGGAGGGGCAACGTCGCTGCCCTTGACGTCGAGCTGCTTGTAATATTGTCCACCCGCCTTCGCCCGCTCGTCCGCCACGATTACGCTTGCACCCGCACGCCGTGCCTCGATGGCCGCCGCGATCCCGGCAGGGCCGGCACCGATGATCAGGACGTCAGGCCTCTCGACAGCGGGAGCCTGACGCGGCGAAGGATTTGCCTCTGCAGGCGGCAGCGGCCGTGCATGTGCCTCCTGGCTGACGACGAGCGGTCCGTTGACCTTCGTCATGCAGGCGCGCTGGTTCGGCTTGCCATCGACCTCTACAAGGCAATCCTGACAGACGCCCATGCCGCAGAAGATCCCGCGTTCTGCTCCCTTGGCGGTCGTCCGGAAGGTGCGAATGCCGGCTGCTGTCAGCGCGGCGGCAAGGCTTTCGCCCCGCCGGGCGGTGACCGTCTGGCCGTTGTAGGTAAATGTCTGGAGAGGGGCATCCATGCGATCGGTTCCGAATCATTGCCAAACAGCGCCGCGAGCCTATTGCGTTCTCACAGCGAACATATGTACATAATTTGCATGTGCCGTCTTGCTTGGCAAGACCGTGGTGTGGAGGAGGTCTCTATGGTGGACGAATTGCAGGGTCAGGTGGCTTTGGTCACGGGTGCAACGCGAGGACTGGGCCTTGCCATCGTCAAGGCTCTGGCAGTCAAGGGTGCGATCGGAACTGCGCTCGATATCATCGATCCGGAGACGGTCGAGGGGCTGCCTGAGGGCTTCGTTGCGGACCGCGCCGACGTCACCGACGAGACAGCCATGCGCGCCGCGATTGCGCGCGCCGTCGACCGCTTCGGCCATCTCGATATCGTCGTTGCCAATGCCGGAGTCGTGCCGGCCTGGTCGGAGACCGAACATCTTGATCTCGGCCTCTACGACCGCGTCATGGCCATCAATGCCCGCGGCGTTTTCGCGACTATCAAGCACGCGGTCCAGCCCTTGAAGGAAAGGGGTGGCAGCGTGGTCGTAATGGGCTCGATCAATTCTCTGACTGCCCATCCCATGCAGCTTGCCTATACCGCCAGCAAGCATGCCGTGCACGGCATCCTGAAGGCGGCAGCGCTCGACCTCGGGCGATTCGGCATCCGCGTAAACGGCGTGGCCCCCGGGCCGATCGCAACCGAGGCGCTGCTCGAGCGGATCCGCCGGCGAGCGGTGGACGGGCCGACGGAAGAGGCAGCATTGTCGGGTCTCGCCGCTCAGGCGGCGCTGGGGCGCCTCGCAACCGCCGACGAGGTGGCTGCGGCTGTCGTCTTCCTGGCGGGTCCTGCTTCGAGCGGGATCAGCGGGCAACTTCTCAAGGTCGATGCCGGTATGGCATAAGGAATGCATGGCCATTCCATAACACGATGCCTCGCCTCCGCGGTGCTGCTGACTATCGTGCTCACCCGGTTTCGATACAAATACGGACAAAAGTTCGCATGACGTACATTTTTCTGTTGACGCGGCGTCGTGCAATTGTCAGCTTAGCATCAGGCCTTCGATAGCGTTTACGGCTCGGGTCGCTGAGAAAAACAACAGGAACATACAATCCGGCTGTGACCGGAATAGGAGGGTATTATGCTTGGAAAGTTCATTTCCGTGGTCTCGATAGCCGTGGCCGGAGCGCTGATCGCGGCAGCTCCCGCAAGTGCCCGCTCGCTGGACCAGATCATCCAGTCCGGCACCATCAAGGTCGGCGTAAACCCGAACTTCCCGCCGATGAGTTCCTATGGCGACACTAACGAACTCCAAGGCTTCGACATCGACGTCGGCAACAAGATCGCCGAAGCGCTCGGCGTCAAGGCCGAGTTCGTGCCGACCGAAACCGCGCAGCGCGTGCCCTATATCGTTGCCGACCAGATCGACATTTCGCTGGGTGCGCTCACCCGCAGCGCCGAACGCGCCAAGCTGATCGACTTCACCGTTCCGCTCCACACCGAATCCATGGCCGTTCTTACGACCGACAAGCTCACCGCCCAGAAGTGGACGGACCTCGACAACGAGAACACCACCATCGTCAACATGCGCGGCAACTGGTCGGTCGACTTCCTCAAGGAAAAGCTGCCGAAGTCCAAGGTCCTGCTGGTCGAGACCAATGCCGACACCGTGCGCGCCATCGCCCAGGGCCGCGCCGATGCGCTGGTCGAGAACGTCGACTTCTTCATGTCCTTCACCAAGAACTATCCTGACGTGAAGTGGAAGACGATGAACGACACCATCTTCGTCAACTATGATTGCATCGGCGTGTCCAAGGGCAATGAGGGCCTGCGCCAGTTCCTCAACACGCTGCTCTACGACATGCACTCCAGCAACTACATCAACGACACCTGGACCAAGTGGTATGGCTCGCCCATGCTGAAGCCGGTCACGCCGAACCCGTTCTTCTGATTGTCAGCCTCGGACGACTCGGAAATAGACATCCGGGTCGTCCATCGCTTGCAGGCATCCGTATCGGATGCAGAGGGCTCAAGTCTTGAATTACACACTCCAATACAGTGTCGTCCTGCAGCAACTTCCCTACCTTCTGGGTGGGGCGCTGGTAACCCTGCAGGTGGCATTCCTGTCCTTCTGGCTGGGTGCGGTGATCGGCCTCTTCGGCGCGGTCGGCAAGCTGAAGGGCAACCGGCTGATCCGCGGGCTGATCAATGCCTATGTGGTATTCTTCACCAACACGCCGGCGCTGGTGCAGATCTTCTTTCTCTTCTATGCGCTCCCTGATGTCGGAATCCTCCTCGATCCAATGACGGCTGTCGTGATCGGCATGACGGTCAATACCGGCGCCTACCTCACAGAGATCCTCCGCGGCGGCATTCTCTCCGTCCGGCGGGCCGAGATCGAGACGGCGGAAGTGCTCGGCATGTCGCACCTGCAGAGCCTGCGCTACGTGATCCTGCCGCATATCGCGAAGACCCTCTTTGCGCCGCTCAGCAACTTCTTCGTCTGGCTGGTGCTCGGCAGTTCCATGGCCGCCGTCTTCGGCGTCGAGGAACTCACGGGCCGCGCGATCAACATTTCGACGGCCAATCTGAGAACGATCGAGACCTTCTCGGTTGTCGCGCTCATCTACATCGCGCTCACGGTGATTGCCTCTGCTGCGCTGGCGCTTGTCGGCCGCTGGTGCTTCCGCGTTACCGCAAGGATCTTCTGATGTTCGACCGGCTTATCGAGGAAGCGCCGCGCTTCTTCACCTATTACAACATGATCTTCGTGCTGCAGGCCATGGGCACGACCCTGCTGCTGACGGCTGCGGGCTGCATCACCGGCTTCATCTTCGGCTTCATCATCGCTGCCATCCGGGCGACGCGGGATCCGCTGCTGAAGCCGCTGCGCTTCCTCGTCATCGTCTATGTCGAGATCTTCCGCCGCATTCCCTTCCTCGTCACGCTGTTCATCGTGATGTTCGCGGTCCAGATCGTCAGCCGGAACGTGTCGCTGTTCGCGATCGCCGTTCTCTCGATCTGCATGCTGTCGACGGCCTTCCTTTCTGAGGTCATCCGCGCCGGCATGGAATCCGTTCCGCGCCTGCAGATCGAGGCGGCGGAGACGCTGAACTTCGGCTTCTGGCGCACGCAGTTTCGCGTGGTGCTGCCGCAGGCCTGGAAGGTGATCATCCCGCCGGCCTTCGCCTTCATGGTCATGTTCATCAAGGATACCTCGCTCGCCTCTCAGATGGGCGTGATCGAGCTGACCTTCACGGGCAAGAGCCTGATGAACCGTGGCTTTTCCCCGTTCCTGGTCTACGGCGTGGTCCTCGCGGGCTATTTCGTGATGTCCTATCCCCTGAGCCGCCTCGGCGCCTATCTGGAGAAACGTCTTGCCTCTGCTTGAAGTCAAAAACCTGGCCGCATCCTATGGCGCGCTCACCGTTCTGCAGAACGTGAACCTGTCGATCGAGAAGGGCGAGGTCGTCAGCCTCATCGGCTCGTCGGGTTCGGGCAAGAGCACGCTTCTGCGCGTCCTGATGGGTCTTCTGAAGCCCAATGCCGGCGAGGTGCGCATCGACGGCGAGAAGGTTGATTATGGCTCCCGCTCCAGCCTCAAGTCCATCCGCGACCGCATGGCTATCGTGTTTCAACAGTACAACCTGTTCCAGAACATGGATGTGCTGAAGAACGTCACCATCGCACCGGTCGAAATCAAGAAGCGGCCACGTGCGGATGTCGAGCGCGAGGCAAAGGCGATCCTCGACCGTGTCGGACTTTCGGCCAAGCTCAAGTCCTATCCCGACCAGCTGTCCGGCGGCCAGCAGCAGCGCGTCGCGATCGCCCGCGCGCTGACGCTACGCCCTGAGATCCTGCTGCTGGACGAGGTGACCGCGGCGCTCGACCCGGAGCTCGTCAACGAGGTGCTGGACACCGTGCGCGAGCTCGCTGCCGAAGGCATCACCATGCTGATCGTCTCCCACGAAATGGGTTTCGTCCGCGAAGTCTCTACCCGCGTGGTGATGATGGACAAGGGCCAGATCGTCGAGAGCGGCACGCCGAAGGAGATCTTCGAGAACCCGCGCGAACCCCGCACCAGTGCCTTCGTGAGCAAGATCCTTCGTCACTAGGGCAAGTGCAGTTCTCAGCAATTCAGCGCCACGCCTTACCAGACGTGGCGTTTTTCATGCGGGGCTGAAAGGGCTGATGTCGAGATCGAAAGGCACGGGCTTGCCCTGCGCGAGCTTGGCGAGAATGAGCGCCGTGATCGGCCCGCCGGTGAAACCCGTCCACGGGAAGAAATTGATGAAAAAGCCGGGACGGCCCGGCAATTCTCCAAGGATCGGCTTCCAGCTGTCGGTGCCGTTGACGATAGCCGCCCAGACCCTGAGAATCTTGAGTTCAGCCACCGAAGGGACGACCGAAACGGCGACGGCCATGTTGAGGCCGAGGTTTTCGAGATCCGCGACCGGGTTGCCGCGCGGGCCGATCCGGGCTTCCCAGCCACCGCCGATCAGCAGCGAGCCGGCGCCATTCTGCTTCAGCGTCAGCTTGTCACTGGCGCAGTAGAGGAGGTGCGGGATCATCGGCGCCACGCGCTCGGTGACGCTCACCTGGATCGGGATCGCCTGGATTTCGGAGAGCTCGACCCCCACCATGGCGGCGATCCGGCCCGCATCGGCGCCTGCCGCATTGATCACGCGCTTGGCATGGTGGCTGCCCTGGTCGGTGATGACATGGTAGCCGCCCGGCTCGCTCTCGATGGCGAGCACCTGCACCTTTCTGAGAATACGCGCGCCCAGCCGCTCGGCAGCACGGGCGAAGGCTGGCGTCACGGCGAAGGGATTCGCCTTGCCCTCGTCCGGACAGAAGGCGCCGCCGATCATACTTTCGGAGACATAGGGCGCCTCGCGGGCAATGTCGCTGCGGTCGAAAAGGCGGATGTCGAGGCCCTGCTTGCGCTCCAGAACGGCCTTGCGCTCGATCGCTCGCATGTCCTCTTCCGTCCGGGCAACCAGCAGGCCGCCCCGCAGCTTCACCTCGAGGTCTTCGCCGAGTTCCTCGCCAAGCCCGCGCCACATTTCGATCGAGCGTGCAAGCAGAGCCGATGTGGGACTGTAGCGGACACCCCAATCATCCCCGTAGCGCTTGAAAGGATCATGCGGTATCTGGGCATGCAGGGAGCCGGCATTCGATCCGGATGCGAGCGTGTTCAGGTCGTGCCGCTCCAGAAGGGTGACGCTGACACCGTCGCGCGCGAGATAATAGGCCGTCGCGCAACCCGCGAGGCCGCCGCCGATGACGATGATGTCTGCCATGCCCTTGTCCTGTCCTGCCGCACATGTCTTGCGTAAAACATGTTCACTATGTTAACTTTTGTTCGCATATCAAATCAGCAAAATCAAGCCTGACCAGAGCCCGGGCTGACCCGCCAACGAGGAGCAAGACCAACCGTGCCAACCGAGACCATGCCCCGCCTGTTCACCCCCTTCAGCCTCGCCGGAGTGACCTTCCCGAACCGCATCGTGCTTTCGCCCATGTGCCAGTACGAGGCCGTCAACGGCCATGTGCAGCCCTGGCATCTGGCGCATCACGCGCGCTTCGCGCTCTCGGGTGTCGGCGGTGCGGTGCTGGAGGCCACGGGCATCTCGCCGGAGGGACGCATCACGCCCGGCTGCCTCGGCATCTGGGAAGACGGGCAGATCGCTGGCCTGGCCGGGATCGTCGCGCTCTACCATGGACAGGGCATTCCCGTTGGCATCCAGATCGGCCATGCGGGCCGGAAGGCAAGCACCGCGAGGCCCTGGGATGGCGCGGCACCGCTTGGCCCGGAAGGTCCGGAGCCCGCCTGGCAGACGGTGGCACCGAGCGCGCTTCCGCATCTGCCGAACTGGCCGGTGCCGCAGGCGCTGGACGAGGCCGGGATCGCGGGTGTCATTGCGGATTTCGTCTCCGCCGGCAAGCGTGCGCTGGCAGCAGGCGTCGACTTCGTCGAGATCCACGGGGCTCATGGTTACCTGCTCCACACCTTCTTCTCGCCGCTCTCGAACCACCGGACAGATCAGTGGGGGGGCAGCCTCGAGAACCGCATGCGCCTGCCTGTCGCCGTCGCGACCGCCCTGCGGGAGGCGCTGCCGGCGGCGATGCCGATCATCTACCGCATCTCCGCGGTCGATCCTGATCCTGCGGGGATCACGACTGAGGATTCGGTCGCGCTAGCGGCCGCTCTGAAGGCTGCGGGTGTCTCGCTGATGGATGTGTCGTCCGGCGGTATCGTCTCCGGCTCTGTCCGCCTTTCCCTGCCTCAGGAGCCGGGCTTCCAGGTGCCCTTCGCCAGCCGGCTGCGCGAGGGCGCGCATATCCCGACCATGGCGGTCGGTCTCATCATCACGCCTGAACAGGCCGAGGAAATCGTTGCGGAAGGCAGAGCCGATCTCATCGCCTTCGGGCGTGAGCTGCTGGCCGATCCGGCTTTTGCCTACCGCGCCGCGCAGGTGCTTGGTCATCCCGCGCCTGAAACGGTGCTGCCGCGCAATTTTGCCTTCTATCTGGAACGGCGCGCGCCGCTTTTGGCGCATCTCGACAGCGAAAACGGCCATTATACACGTACAAACGTGCGAAATGGCGGGTAGTGCTTGCCACTTCGGATGAACGTGGTTTAATCCTGAACAAGACAAGCGTGGAACCTGGGCAAGACGAATGGCGGCTGACGGCGACAACAAGAAGATCATGGACGATTCCTCCGATGAAAATGCCCGTGACTATGTCACCTCCTTCGCCCGCGGGCTGGACGTCATCCGCACGTTCACCCGCTCCAAGCCGCGCATGACGCTGAGCGAAGTGGCCGAGCAGGCGGACATGAACCGCGCTGCGGCTCGCCGCTTTCTGCTGACGCTCGTCAGGGACGGCTATGCGGATCTGGACGGCAAGTTCTTCAGCCTGCGCCCGAAGGTCCTGGAACTGGGCTTTTCTGCACTCGCCTCGATGAGCCTGCCGGAAGTGGTTCAGCCCGTGCTGAACGACCTTGCTGACAAGCTGCAGGAAAGCTGCTTCTGCGTCGTGCTCGATGGCGACCAGACGGTCTATATCGCAGCCGCCAAATCCAAGCGCGTGATCAACGCTTCCATAGAGCTCGGCAGTCGCGCGCCCGCCTATTGCATGTCGTCCGGCCGCGTGCTGCTCGGCGCGCTGAAGGCGGAGGAGCTAGACTCCATCCTCGAAAACATGAAGCTCGAGCACATGACGGACAATACCGTCACCTCCAAGCTCAAGCTTCGCAGCGCCATCCGCGATGCCCGCACCCGCGGCTATGCCGTGGTTGACCAGGAATACGAGATCGGCCTGCGTTCGATCTCGGTGCCGGTTGCCGATCGGGCGGGGACCGTGATCGCCGCCCTCAACGTCTGCTGTCCCAGCCCGCGCTATACGGTCGAGGAAATGATGCAGACGGTGCTCCCGGCGTTGCTGGACAGTTCGAGCCGGATCACGCTCTCGCTGCCCCACTGACGACTGAAATCCATTTAAGAAAAGAGCGCCCGCCGGGCGCTCTTTGCGTTTCTGCATGGTGCCTGAGGTTCAGGCCGCGGTCTTGCGGCTGAGCTCGTCCACCAGCGTGTCGAGTTCTGCCATGATTCCGCCGAGGATCTTGAGGCGCGCCTCGCCTTCCGCGCCAAGCGCCGCAAACGTCGTCAGCGGCGCGCGTACGTCGCCGACCGGGTAGCCGGCGAGGGCCGCGAGCGCTTTTGAATAGCACTGGTGGCCATAGGTCGGATGACCTTCGGCAATCGTATGCTCGATGCGGGTGATGTGTTTCTGGATGCGCTTTGCATCCTCGATCCGGCCCTCTTCCAGAAGGCGCCAGAGCGCCTGGGTCGCGCGCGGGATATAGTTGCCGAAGGGATCGACATAACCAATCGCGCCGAGCAGGAAGGATTCGACGATCCGCTCGCCGGCGAACACCTTCATCTGGCCGCCGGATTCCTTCACCACGTCGAAGACGCGGCCGACGTCGGTCGAGGCTTCCTTGATGTACTGAACCTGCGGGAAATCTGCCGTCAGCCTCGCCACGAGCTTGGCCGACATGTCGACATTCGAGGTGAAGGGGTTGTTGTAGAGCATGATCGGCAGGCTGGTGGCCTTGCAGATGCCGGCATAATAGCCGTGAATCTCGTCTTCCGTCGGCGTGTAGTAATAGGGCGGCAGGATCATGAGGCCATCGGCACCCAGATCTTCCGCAAGACGCGCGAAGGAGGCGGCCTTCGGCGTATAGGCATGGGTTGCGCCGACGAGCACGTGCATGCGGCCTGCCACATGCTTGACCGTCGCATCGATATAGCTCCGGCGTTCGTCGTCCGAAAGGGTCAGGAATTCGCCGGTCGTGCCGAGAATGATGACGCCCGGAACGCCGCATTCGATCTGCCAGTCGAGAAACCGCCTCAAGGCGTCGTAGTCGATTGCTTCTCCGCCTTTGGTGAAGGGCGTTACGGTAACCGTGTAACTACCCCGGAACTCGGTTGTCATGATGAAGTACTCCTGGTCGGTTGTGTGCTGCCGGCCTTGTCGGTGCAGATGTTTTTCGGAATGTTCCAGATTCTCCGGATCATTTCCGTACACTTGTTCATCATGCGAACTATGTCAATATGCGATTTGGTGCTTCAACGGACATAGCTGGCGCCGTTGAAATCGATGGTCGCGCCGGTCATGTGGCGGCAGGCGCCCGACGACAGGAAGCCGATCAGGCTACCGATTTCCTGTGGCGGGATCCATTCGCCCATGGCGAGCGTGGAGGTGAATTTCTCGACGCCGCCGAGCACGGCGGCAGCCTCCTCCGACATACGGGTCTGCACCACGCCGGGCGCGATGATGTAGGCGAGAATGTTCTTGTCGGCATAGGCGCGGGCGATGGTCTGAGTCGCGGCCTTGAGTGCGCCCTTGGATGCGGCATAGGCGATCGTCTTCGGGCTGGACGATCCGCGCTGCGCGGCCCAGCTTACCACGGTCACGATAATGCCGCCGCCGTGATCGCGGAAATGATGCACGGCGCCGCGCATAAGGTCCGCTGGGGCGCGGACATTCACCTGCATGGTCTTCGACCAGACGTCGTCCCACTCGGCCTCGTCCTCCTCGATCCCGCCCGCGTTCAGGAAGATGGCGGCATTGTTGACGAGCACGTCGATCCGGCCCTTCCAGGCAACGGCGTCCGCCCAGAGGCGGCGGGCAGCGGCGGGGTCGCCGAGGTCGGCCTGCAGCAGGTGGTAGCGCGCGGGGTCCATGCCTTCGAGCGTCTTCTCCATGCCGGCGCGGTCGCTTCCATAATGGGCGACGAGGTTCGCGCCGAGATCGAGCAGCGTCTTGGCCGTTGCTGCGCCGATGCCCTTGGAAGCGCCCGTGAGCAGGATCGTCTTGCCAGTCAGTGAGGTCATGGTCTCTTCTCCACGGTGATTTTCTGTTCGTCGTATTACGAACATTTGTGCGATTTACAACTGATTTCTGTTGTGCCACGTTGAACAATACAGACGCTGACTGTCGCCGGAAAGGTCGGCAGCCGAAGAACATGGAGCAGGCTGGGAATGACGGACGCGGGAATGGAGACGGACAAGGTAGCGGTGGTCGGGGCCGGGGCCATAGGGGCGGCCTGGGCCATCGTCTTTGCTCGCGCCGGCTTTTCCGTCGGTCTCTACGATGTCTCCGAGGAGCAGGGCGAGCGGGCAAGAGCGCTGATTTCCGAACGACTTGCCGAACTCGATCGCTTTGGGCTCGTCGGTGCGCCAGTTCACGAAGTCCGCAAGCGCATCGCTATCGGTACGGATCTTGCCGCAGCACTGGCAGATGCTTGCCTGGTCCTCGAGGCTGGGCCGGAGCGGATCGAGGTGAAGCAGGCGATCTTTGCAGATCTGGACCGTCTTTGCACCGAGGATGTCATCCTCACCTCCAGTTCCTCCGCGCTTACTGCGAGCCGCATCGCCGCCTCGCTCGAAGGTCGGCACCGCTGCCTCATCGCGCATCCCGGCAATCCGCCCTATCTGCTTCCGGTGGTCGAGCTCGTGCCGGCGCCGTTCACCGATGCTGCGGTCTTCGATCGTGCGGCCGTGCTCTTCTCCCGTGCCGGCATGTCCGTGGTGCGGTTGGCGAAGGAAGTGGATGGCTTCGTGTTCAACCGGCTGCAGGGCGCTATGCTGCGCGAGGCCTATTGTCTCGTCCGGGACGGCGTCATCGGTGTCGATGATCTCGATGCCGTGGTGCGGGACGGGCTCGGCATGCGCTATGCCTTCATCGGCCCTTTCGAGACCAGCGATCTGAACGTCGCTGGCGGCATCGAGGCGCATGCGGCGCGCATGGGCAAGGCCTACCATACCATGGGACTTGAACGCGGACAGGACGATCCGTGGACCGAGGACCTGGTGCGGCGCGTGACGGAGGAACGCCGCCGCAAGCTACCCCTCGAGGCCTTGGGCGAGCGCGTAGCCTGGCGCGACCGACGGCTGATGGCGCTCGCAAGGTTAAAGGCGTCTGTCATCCATGACGACGCGTGAGCGCTTCCGCATCGGGTTGATCGTCAATCCCATGGCCGGACGCGGCGGTCCAGCCGCTCACCATGGCAGCGATGGTCTGGCGTGGGAGGAGGGAGCATCCTACGCACACGACCGTGCCGTGCAGGCGCTGCGGGTTCTCGCTGCCTCTTCTGCCGGTTTCGAGCTTCTGACGGCTGCTGGCGTGATGGGCGAGACGCAGGCGCAGGCTGCAGGTTTGAGCGCGGGTTCCAACTTTCCGGTGGAAATGCCGAGCACCGCCGAAACCACACGTGCCGCCGCGCGCCGGCTTGCAGCCGAGGGCGTTGATCTTCTGCTCTTCGCCGGCGGCGACGGCACGGCGCGAGACGTGTTTGCTGCAATCGGCACATCCGTAGCCATTCTCGGCATCCCCGCGGGCGTAAAAATGCATTCCGCCGTCTTCGCGCTGTCGCCAGCCGCCGCAGGCCGCATCGCTGCGGAGGTGGCGGGCAGGCCGGGTTTGTCCAAGCTTGCAGAAGTCATGGACGCCGACGAGGAGGACCGGCGGCGAGGTCACGTTTCTGCCAGATTGTTCGGCTTCGCCCGTGTGCCGGACCAGCCGCGGTTTCTGCAGGCGGTAAAGGGCGCCCGCGCAGACGACGGAACTGTGGCTCTCGAAGCGCTCGCGAACCGGATTGCGAGATCTGCAGAGGAACACGTGACCTATGTTCTTGGCCCGGGAACGAGCATGGCCCTCGTCAAAAAGGCCTTCGGTGTCGAGGGCACGCTGATTGGCGTCGATGTCATCAGGAACCGCCAGTTGATTGCAGAGAATGCGGACCGGAACACCATCGACCGATTGGTAGGGGAGGCGGGTCGGAGCGTGCTCATCGCCAGCCCTGTCGGCGGACAGGGGTCTCTCGTCGGGCGCGTCAACTAGCAGATCGGCCCGTGGACGCTGCAGCAGCTAAAGAAGTCGGAAGAGCGGGTTATCGCCGCGCGCGAACAGCTGGCGGCCCTGCCGCAAGGCTCGCTGTTCGTCGATACCGGCGACCCGGACACCGACCGGATGCTGAGCGGCTACTGGCGCGTGGAAACGGGACCGCAGGACAGCATGATGATGCCGTGCCGCGCGGCAGGATGACCCGACGAAGACCGCTTGCACTATGCGAACAAATGTGCGAAATGCGAACAATCAGGAACAAGGAAGGACCGAGATGACCACGAAGGCTCTGCACCGATCCCGCTCCGGCGCCCATCCGTGGATGGCGAACAGCACCGACGGCCTCAAGGCGCGCATGCTGTCGGCCATCGGTGCGGACTCCATCGACGAGCTCTTCCGCCAGATCCCGGACACGCACCGCGTCAAGGCGCCGATCGATCTGCCGCCCGCCATGACATCGGAAGTCGCGCTGAAGCGGCATCTGCGCGACATCGCGGCCCGCAACGCGCATGGCGAAACCCATCTCAACTTCCTTGGCGGCGGCATCTGGCAGCATCACGTGCCGGCCATCTGCGACGAGCTGGTACGCCGCCAGGAATGGCTGACCTCCGTTTTCGGTTCGCCCGAGAGCGATCACGGCCGCAACCAGGCCTGGTTCGAGTTCTGCAGCCAGCTCGGAGAGCTGCTCGACATGGACCTCGTGGGCATGCCGGTCTACGGCTGGGGCTGTGCGGCTGGCCATGCGATCCGCATGGCGGCGCGCCTGACCGGACGCAGCCGTCTCCTGATCGCCGGGCCCATTGCACCCGAGCGGCTCTCCGTCATCGGAACATACTGCGCCTCCGCCCGCGACGAGAGCGTGATCGCGATCGAGCGGATATTGCCCGATCCAAAGACGGGTCGCATCGATATCGACGCCTTGGCTTCTCGCATGGATGCGACTGTCGCTGCTGTCTATCTGGAAAATCCCAACTACCTCGGCCTCTTCGAAACGCAGGTGCCGGAGATCGCGCGGCTTGCACGCGCGGCCGGTGCCGAAACCATCGTCGGTGTCGATCCGCTTACCCTTGGCGTGGCCGAGCCGCCCGCCCGGCAGGGTGCCGATATTGTCGTCGGTTCGCTGCAGCCGCTGGGCGTCCACATGCATGGCGGCGGTGGCGTCGGCGGCTTCATCGCCTCCCGCGACGAGGAACGCTATGCGCGGGAATATCCGACCTTTCTCGTCAGCATCGCGCCGACGGTGGCGGAGGGCGAATACGGCTTCGGTCTCGCGCTCTTCCACCAGACCTCTTATGGCATGCGAGAGGAAGGCAAGGACTGGACCGGCAATTCGACCTATCTCTGGACCATCGCCGCCGCTGCCTTCATGGCGCTTCTCGGCCCGCAGGGTTTCCAGGCCATGGGCCGGCGAATCCTTGCCAATGCCCACCGTGCGGCGGAGAAGCTCGCGGCGATCCAGGGTGTTCGTGTCATCCACCAGGGTGGTTTCTTCAAGGAGTTTCTCGTGGACTTCAACGCGACCGGCAAGACGGTCGCGGAGATCAACAGGGCGCTCCTCGGCCACCGTATCTTCGGCGGCATCGATCTCTCAGCCGAACAGCCCTCTCTCGGCCAGACTGCGCTCTATTGTGTGACGGAAGTTCATACGGACGAGGACATCGACCGAATTGCCCAAGCGCTCACGGAGGTTCTTGCCCGATGAAGTCACCCTCCTATCACGCCGCCCGCTGGGCGGAGCCCATCATCACCGAACTCGGATCGGAAGGCCGCTGCGGCCTCTTCATAGAGGATGCGCCGGATGCTCTGGATCTTATGCCCCGGGCACTGCGCAGAACCTCGGCTCCCGTCCTTCCGTCCCTCTCGGAACCCGAAGTCTTTCGCCACTACCTGCACCTTGCGCAGATGACGCTCGGCATGCAGGGCGTCAGCCTCTTTGGCACCTGCACGATGAAGTACAATGCGCCCGTCAGCGAGGCGATCAGCTGGCGCCCGGAAATGGCGGAGACACATCCGCTGCAGGATCCGGAGACGCTGCAGGGCTCGCTCGCCTTCATTCACGGTCTCGACCGCATGCTGCGCAGCCTCTCCGGCATGGACCGGTTCGTGTTCCAGGCCGGCGGCGGGGCGGATGCGGCCTATACCCATTGCGCCGTGACCCGCGCCTGGCTGGCCGCCCGCGGCGAGCTTGGCAAGCGCGACGAGATCATCACCTCGATCCAGTCGCACCCCTGCAATCCCGCAACGGCGGCAACGGCAGGCTTCAAGGTCATCACGCTGACGCTCGAGGAAAACGGCTACCCCTCGCTGGAGCAGCTGAAGGCGGCTGTTTCGGATCGCACCGCCGCCCTGATGATCGGCAATCCCGACGACATGGGCATCTACAATCCCGAAATCCGGGAATGGGTCGACGTGGTGCACAGGGCCGGCGGCCTCTGCTTCTACGACCACGCCAACTTCAACGGCGTGATGGGCAAGATCCGGGCGCGGGAACTGGGTTTCGATGCCTGCATGTTCATGCTGCACAAGACCTTCGGCGCACCCAAGGGCGGCAATGGTCCCTCCGTCGGCGCCTATGGCTGCTCGGCCGAGCTAGAACCCTTCCTGCCGGCGCCGCTGGTCAACGAGGAGAACGGCCATTACCGGCTGGTGCAGCCCGGCGCTGGCGCAAGCGGCCATGTCCGCGAATATCTCGGCAATGTGCAGCAGGTAATGAAGGCCTATGCCTGGACACTCGCCATGGGCGCGGACGGCATAGACGAGGCATCCGATCTCTCTGTCCTTGCCAACAATTACATGGACCACCGGCTCTCGACGATCCGGGGGCTCTCCCACTCGCATCCGCATCTCACCGGCTGGCGCATGGAAATGACGCGCTGGTCGATGGAGACGCTCTGCCGCGAGACCGGGGTCAGCGTCTTCGACGTGCAGCGGCGGATGACCGATTTTGGCATCGATGCCTTCTGGCTGAGCCACGAGCCATGGCTGGTGCCCGAACCCTTCACGCCCGAGGCGGGAGAGATGTGGTCGCTGGAAGAGATCGACCGCTGGCTTGACGTGCTGGAGACGGTGGTGGCCGAGTGTTATGCCGATCCTGAGACCGTGCGCACCGCCCCGCACCGGCAGGCGATCCGGCAGCTCGACCAGAGCCACATCAACGACCCCGCACGGTTTGCGACGACCATGCGGGCCTGGAAGCGCAAATCCGCGGTCATCCCGGCCTGACGCTCACCCCTCATCGACACCGCCATGCCGCGCCCTCCGCGGCAGTTGGCCTATTTCGACGCCCTGACAGGAAAGGAAAGAGCCTGTGCCCTTGAACAAGACGGTGGACAGCCTCGCGGAGGCGGTGGCCGGCATCGGAGATGGCGCGAGCGTGATGATCGGTGGCTTCGGCGGGTCCGGTGCGCCGATCGAGCTCATCCATGCGCTGATCGACCGCTATCTCGCGACCGGTCACCCGAAGAATCTGGTCGTCATCAACAACAATGCCGGAAATGGCCATGTGGGTCTGGCGGCGCTCATCGAGCAGCGCATGGTCAGGAAGCTGATCTGCTCCTTCCCGCGCTCAGCCGATCCCAGGGTGTTTACCGACATGTATCTGGCCGGCGAGATCGAGCTGGAACTCGTCCCGCAGGGAACGCTCGCAGAGCGCATCCGCGCCGGCGGTGCGGGCATTCCCGCCTTCTATACGCCCACCGCCTACGGCACGGATCTCGCCGCCGGCAAGACGGTTGAAATCTTCGAGGGCCGGCCCTACGTGCAGGAGCGCTGGCTGAAGGCCGACTTCGCGATCGTCAAGGCGCGCCGGGCCGACAGCCATGGCAACCTCACCTATTCAAAGGCGGCCCGGAACTTCAATCCGCTGATGTGCATGGCGGCCGCCCACACCATCGTGCAGGTGGAGGAGATCGTCGCGCCGGGCGATATCGATCCGGAAGCCGTCATCACGCCAGGCATCTTCGTGCAGGCGGTCGTCCGCGTGCCGGATCCGCAGCAGGAAGAAGTCCTCAACCGGCAGGGAGCCCATCACCCATGACGTCGAAGCTTTCCAATGCCCAGATCGCCTGGCGCGCGGCGCAGGACATCGAGGACGGCGCCTATGTGAACCTCGGCATCGGCTTTCCGGAAATGGTGGCGCGCTACCAGCCCGAGGGCCGCGAGGCGATTTTCCACACCGAAAACGGCATCCTCAACTTCGGCGAGCCGCCGGCGGAAGGGGAGGAGGATTGGGATCTCATCAATGCGGGCAAGAAGGCCGTGACGCTGAAGCCCGGTGCCGCCTTCTTCCACCATGCGGACAGCTTTGCGATGGTGCGTGGCGGTCATCTCGACGTCGCGATCCTCGGCGCCTACCAGGTCGCGGAGAACGGCGATCTCGCCAACTGGAGCGTGGGTGCCGGCGGGGTTCCTGCCGTCGGTGGTGCAATGGACCTCGTGCATGGCGCCAAGCGCGTCGCCGTCATCACCGAGCACGTGACGAAGAAGGGCGAGCCGAAGCTGCTTTCCCGATGCACCCTGCCGCTCACTGGTGTCGGCTGTGTCACCCGCGTCTATACCAGCCTTGCTGTCATCGACATCGAGGGCGGGCGTTTCGTGCTCAGGGAAAAACTGCCGGCCATTTCGCTCAACGAGCTGCAAAGCCTGACGGGGGCGGAGCTTCTGGTTCCCGGCCCCGTGACCGACCTCATCGTGCCGGAGCTCTGATCATGTCCGAAGCCTATATCTGCGACTACGTGCGCACGCCGATCGGCCGCTTCGGCGGTGCCTTGTCCTCCGTCCGTGCGGATGATCTCGGCGCCGTGCCGCTCAAGGCGCTCATCGCGCGTTACCCTGGCCTCGATCTTGAAGCCATCGACGAGGTCGTCTACGGCTGCGCCAACCAGGCGGGTGAAGACAACCGAAACGTGGCGCGCATGTCGCTCCTGCTCGCGGGCCTTCCGGTCTCTGTCCCCGGCACGACGATCAACCGCCTCTGCGGCTCCGGAATGGACGCGGTCATCACCGCAGCCCGGGCGATCCGAGCCGGCGAAGCGGAACTCGTCATCGCCGGCGGCGTCGAAAGCATGAGCCGCGCACCCTTCGTGATGCCGAAGGCGGAGACCGCCTTCTCGCGCGCTGCCGAGATCCACGACACCACCATCGGCTGGCGTTTCGTGAACCCGGTCATGAAGGCGCAGTACGGTGTGGACTCCATGCCGGAGACGGGCGAGAACGTGGCCGAGCAGTTCAAGGTGAGCCGTGCAGACCAGGATGTCTTTGCGCTCCGCTTGCAGGAAAAGGCCGCGGCTGCACAGGCAAACGGCCGGCTTGCCCGCGAAATCACGCCGGTAACCATCCCCTCCCGCAAGGGCGATCCGGTGGTCGTGGACCGTGACGAGCATCCGCGCGCGACGACAATGGAAGCACTCGGCAAGCTCGGCACGCCGTTCAGGCGGGAAGGCGGCACGGTGACGGCCGGCAACGCGTCCGGCGTCAACGATGGCGCTGCGGCCCTCATCATCGCATCCGAGGCCGCGGCAAGGAAGCATCGCCTCACGCCGATAGCCCGCATCCTCGGCGGCGCGACCGCAGGCGTCGAGCCGCGCATCATGGGCATCGGCCCGGCACCGGCCTCGCAAAGGCTTATGGCCCGTCTCGGCATGACCCCGGACCAGTTCGACGTCATCGAGCTCAACGAGGCCTTTGCCTCCCAGGGGCTCGCGACGCTCCGCCTGCTCGGCATTGCCGACGACGACAGCCGCGTCAATCGCAATGGCGGCGCGATTGCGCTGGGCCACCCCCTCGGCATGTCGGGCGCCCGCATCACCGGCACGGCGGCGCTGGAGCTTCAGGAAGCGGGTGGCCGCTTTTCGCTCTCCACCATGTGCATCGGCGTCGGACAGGGCATTGCAATTGTGCTGGAGCGTGCCGGCACCAATTAGTTCCCCCGCTTCGGATGGTCGCACTTGCTATGCTCCCATTACAGTCCGAAGCTCTTGCCCTGCAGGCCTGGCTTGCAGGGCTTTTTCGTTACTGCGAGTGCAGCCATTGCTCATGCAGCGGGGTTTTGCTTTTGCTGCGGACGCGGGACCAGCAGGCAGACGGGTACGATCAACACCGCGATCAGCAGCATGGCTTGGAAGGTGGCGTGCAGGGCGTCCTGTAGCACGAGCCGTCTTTCTGCCGCTCCGTTCTGAGCCGCGCCCGTTCCGTTGAGAAGCGCGCAGAACTCTTCCGGCGTTACTAGCGGGCCATTGGCGGAATGGGCAAGCCCGTACGAAAGCACTGTGCCCAGCACCGCGGCGCCCAGCGTGCTACCCAGGTTTCGTGAAAAGACGTTGGAGGCTGTGGCGCTGCCGCGCTCTGTCCAGCCGACGCTGTCCTGCGTCAGGATCAGTGCGCTTATGTTGAGGAGACCCATTCCGAAACCCATGATCAGGGAGCCCGCGCCAGCCAGAACGGGCGAGCTTGAAGGGGACAGCAGGACAAGCAGCAGCGTGCCCATGGGTATAAACAGGCTGCCGACGATCATGATCGGGCGTAGGCCAAAACGGCCATATGTGCGCGATGCAATCGTCGCGCAGAGACGAGCGTCGGAAGCGGCGACAGTCTCCGGAGCACTACCAAAATCTCAAACCGCATCCGTCAAGCACAGCGACCACACCCAATTTGAGGGGGCGGTCCCAATCAGGCAGCAGGGGCTATGGCAATCGCGCTTGCCGCAACAAGGGCGATGGGCACCTTGCTGTCGCGAGCGCTCATCGCCTGCCATTTTCACCTTGATCCGTTCAGGCTGGCACTGCTGGCTGTGGGGCGTCCATCATCGCGCGGTATTGGTGGGCTCGGTCGTGAAATGACTGATGCCAAAGCTCGAGCGATAGTAATCCCCACGTCTTGCGGGAGAACTGGCTGCCGCGATCGAAATTGCGGGAGATCGCCTCGTTAACGAGGTATGGGCGATGTCGGGCCGAGCTTGACGAGAAGACGTCACGCACAAATTCGTTAAGCTCGCCGGCATACCATTCCTTCAGCGGTACCGGGAAACCCATCTTGTCACGGCGGTTGATGATGTTGTCCGGCAGGTAGCCGGCCGCAAAATTGCGCAGCAGGTGTTTCATCCGACCACCCGGGAACTTGATGATAGCCGGGATCGTCGCCGCAAGTTCGACGAGCGGTTTGTCCAGGAAAGGAACCCGCGCCTCAAGCCCATGCGCCATGGACATCCGGTCTTCCACCTGAAGCAGGGCTGGAAGCAGACACTTGAAGTCGAAGTGCGTCATGGAGTCAAAGTATGCTTCCTTTCGCACGTTCCTTCCGGAATTGAAGATGGAGCGGTACCGCTCTACCACTCCGGCCATGTCGAGATCGTTCCAGTTGACCTCCTCCTGCATGTCGGAGGATCTGTCGATCAGCCGGAAATAGCGGTCGTCCATCTCCCCAAAAAGTCCTTCTGCGAAGAACTGCTGCAGGAGCGGCTTGTACTCCTGCAGCACGGTGAGGTTCGGTATGATGGATTGCGGCGTCACGACGTAGCTGCCATTGTTATAGGTTCCGTCAATGGCAGATTTCAGAGACTGCTCCAGGTAGGCGACGAGATAACGGGCATAGCCACCGAACACTTCGTCACCGCCCTGACCGCCGAGAACGACTTTTACGTGCCTCGAAGCTAGCTCCGAAACCATGTATTGCGGGAACGAGCCGGGGCCAGCGACAGGATGGTCGAGATGGTAGATGACCTTCGAGATGTTCTTACGGAAGTCGTCAGCTGTGATGGCGACCTCTTGAAACGCAATGCCGGAGTGTTCGGCTGCGGATCTCGCATGATGGCTTTCGTCATAGGCAGGAGATTCAAGAAATTTGCCGTGGAAGCCTATCCGCGCGCTCTTGTCGCTGCCGGAAGACAGGGCCGTGACCAGGCTGGAGTCGACACCGCCTGACAAATAGGAGCCGACTGGCACGTCGGAGCGCATGTGGTAGTCCATCGACTCATGCATCAACTCCGCTACCTTGTTTTCGAAATAGCGGCTTGTGTGGTCGAGATCGGCCCTGTAGTCCACGTCCCAGTAACGGGCAGCGACCGCGCGGCCGTTCTGGATGGTCAGGCTGTGTCCCGGCATCAGGGCATGCACGTGGCGAAACAGGTTTTGCGCGCTGATCTGGTACTGGAACGTCAGATACTCCGCGAGCGCAGATGCATCGGTTTCGATTTCAGGCAAGAACGGCAGCAGCGCCTTTATTTCCGAAGCGAAGTAAAGGAGCCCATCTACCTCAGCATAGTAGAATGGCTTGATTCCGAACTGGTCGCGCGCCGCAAAGAAGGTGTTGTCGCTCCAGATCGCGAACGAGAACATTCCGCGCAGGTGGTCCACGCACTGAGGTCCCCAGCGCTCATAGGCTGCCAGAATAGTCTCCGTGTCCGAGTGTGACTGAAACTGCCATCTTTGCCGAAGCACGTCGCGCAGCTCGGGATAGTTGTAGATCTCGCCGTTGAAGGTGATTACGGAGCCATTGTTGCCGGTCATGGGCTGGGCACCTTGCGGACTCAGGTCGATGATCGCCAGCCGGCGATGCGCGAAGCCGCAGCGCGCGTCGGGTGCCTGCCAGAATCCGTGGCCATCCGGTCCACGATGCGCGATGAGCGAGCTCATTACCTTCAGCCGGCGTTCAAGGCCGGGAATTGGGGTTCCGTCCAGGGATACGATGCCAGCGATGCCACACATTGAGACGAAGTACTCCTATGTCATGCAGGGGAGCTCATACGTCTCCTCCTGCCGCGGAACATGCAAGATATTGAGCCCGATGCCGAGAATCATCACGTGCTGAAGATCCAGTTCGGTTTTTGTCGCACGAGACCCGTTGGGTAGGGCTGGTGTTCTGCATCGACGATCTTCAGCGCATATTCGCGGTCGCGCAAGTCGTAAGCGCCGTCTTCCGGCGATCGGCTGGGGTCGAGGCTCTTGAACAGGGCGGCCGAGACGATGAAGTCTCCTGGACCGATGAGTAGTTCGTCGAGTGACATCCTGATCGTGAACGTGCCGGTTACAGGACGCGGTTCCGGCGGCTGAGCGGGCGATATCATCTGGCTGATCACGGTTCCGTCCGGGCGATAGATCGCGACGACCGCGATGGGCAAGCTCTTCAGATTGCTCGTCTCGATACGGAAATTCGCACTTGCAGGTTCGCCCGAAACAAGCGTGTAACGTTTGGCACCATTGGCGTCGGCGAAGCTGAAGTCGAGTATCCGCGCCGCGGCGGCTTGCCCCTTTTCTGATTGCAGATCCGGCCGTTCCTCGACCATTGCATCCGGTGCCACGGAACCCAGGGCCTCTGGGCTGTCTAGGTCCGTCAACGATTCCGCAGGCGTATAGAGTTGCGGCTGACGGGTGGGTGCATTGCCTGCGTTCGATGAAGACTCTTGGAGCGGGAAGCGGAGAGTCTGCCACGTCGCATCTGCCTGAGCTGAGATCGACCCGATTGTCTTGTAGCGGTCCAACTTTTGATCGAAGATCTGCACCAACACCGTGTCGCTGGCACTTGCGATCACGTCAAACTCGACCCACGTCTGGCTGTCCAGGCCTTCGGCCTGCTGGATCACGATCGGCGCATGCACATAGCTGCCGCCAAAATTGCCGAAAGGCCTTGCAAGCCGGCCCTGCCGATGCTCCGCCTTTCCCCAGTTGGTCGTTCGGGGATCGATTACGGGACGTATATCGCCCTCGAGGTCCTGCTTCCCAAGCTCCGTCTCGGCAAATTGAAGCGTCTCCTGGCCGAATGCGAGACGGGATATGTAAAGAGGCTGTGCGGGCGCGTTCTCGCTCTGCCCGATAAGACGCAGGAGCAGGGTGTCCTGCTGATTTGCCAAGGCCTTCTTCGATAGTCGCATGCTACGCGCGCGTAAGGAAAGTTCCTGCTCCTCTCTTATGTGTGCATAATACCGGCCGGCAATCGTCGTCATGTCCGCGTCGTCGCGGAGCTTGCCCTGATGCATCCACAGGCCACGCTCGCAC